>DASPKH010000175.1:0-6307 GCA_035628175.1 Patescibacteria group bacterium | reverse complement strand
ACATATCAATCAGCAGGAACAGACGCCGAAAAAGTATTCATTTTAAACATGTTGCCAGAAATAATCTCCCAGCTTACTTCGACTGTCAATAAGATTAACATTGACAAAATGAGTGTGATAGACCAAGGTGGAAATGGCGTAAACGGCAGCTTTGGCCGCCTTGTGAACCAAATGCCGTCAGCCGTTCTTTCGCTCGCTGAAACTATTGAAAACGCTACGGGCATTAATATTTTCAGCCATCTTGCCTCAGGCAATAACGATCCGCAGCCGGTCTTAAAAAGCAAAGCTGAAACAATTGTAGAGGCTAAAGAAGCTGGTATAAATGGTGCGCCGATTGTCGATTAATTTTTTTAAGGAATTCTTTCAAAAGAATAGAACGCCGATCTTTTAAAAAGGACCGGCGTTCTATTTTTACAAGTGTTTGTATTCTTAAAGGCTAATCGCAACACCAATCTGGAATGTCAGCATATCAGTGCGTGATGTATATACATCATAGATTGCTTTTGCAGGGTCATTTGGATCTTCCTTAATAGAGCCTTTACGCAGATATTCAGCCTCGCCGCCACGCATATAGCGTACACGGAAGTCAAGTAGTGTAGAGCCAAACTGCTGATTACCCTTTTCATCCTCGCCGATTTCGCCGCGCGTTAGCTCAAACATCACACCCGCACCGCCACCATAGCTGAATGCTCCATCCTGAAAATTAATAGACTGGGCTATTGGATGGTTCGTGAGATCGTCCTCTATAGAAGATGAAGTGCTCAAGTAGTTAAATCCTGCAAGTGCATCAATATACGGACGCAACATGCCTGTCTTTGGCTGAAGGCGCATCAAGAAGTGTCCTGTTACGATGCTGTTTGTGGTTTCAAGATCAACATTCACGCGTCCGACGCTTGAGTTATTAAAAGGTACAGACTCGTTCTCATAGCCATACATGAGGTAGTTAAATTCTACGCCGTACATGATTGGTGCAGCATGTGGCGCTACTGCAATATGGCCGCCAATGCCAAAACCCGGATTATTAATGTTTTCACGAAATTCATTACGTGGAAGGCCAAGTTCCAGTGCAAGTCCCGCCTGAACGCCAACCGTAGGTGACTCGGAATCCGAAAGAACTGTATCATCGTTTTTTAAAAGTGATTCTTGTGCAAATACAGGTACTATTCCGCACGCAAATAGGGCAAGCGCCAGAAAAAACTGTTTACGAAAGGAAATTTTGAGCGTTACCATTACCGTCGCCTTATTTTAGAAATTATAAAAAACTTAATCGGAGATATATCGCGTTATTTTAAAAGTTACGCTGTCCGTTTAAATGCAATAAACCATACAGGGAGAAAAACGATACATCATTTTTAAAAGAAAATGTAGTTTTAAAAAGCTTCCTAAAACTTTTACTGGGCGGGATGTGTTGCAGGCACAAAGCTTTTAAAAACCAATGAGCTTTTACAGGAAATCGTTATATTACGTATTCTTAAAGCTGAAAGTACACGATAAACAGGTAAATTTGACTATGGAATTGGGCACATTACAGATCATCACAACGGTAATTACTGTGACAGGAGCAGTGACACTGATTGCTCTCGAGCGTTTTTTTCCTTACACGAAAGGGCAGAAGTTTTTCCGCGAAGGCTTTTTTAATGACTTTGTGCTCTATACGTTTGTGCAAAGCTACGTGCTGGGTGTGGTCATTAGCTGGTTTTGTTATTATCTAGCTAATACTACGAATATTGATAATTTTGGGATGATCCGCCAGTGGCCATTATGGGGGCAGTTAGCATTCTTCTTAATTACGCACGACTTTTACATTTACTGGTTTCATCGGTATCAGCATACCTCTGAGCGCTTATGGCGGCTGCACGAGGCTCATCATTCCACGCATGATGTAGACTGGCTCTCTGGCGCTCGTTCTCATTCGCTGGAAATTCTTATAAACCAGACTATCGAGTTTTTGCCGATCATACTTTTTGCATCGCCGGAAGTTGCGCTTTTAAAAGGAACATTTGACGCGCTGTGGGGAATGTACATCCATTCGAATATTGATGTTCGGAGCGGCTGGCTGCAATACGTGATCAATGGTCCGGAAATGCACCGGTGGCATCATGCAATAGATGAAGAAGCTCACAACAAGAATTTTTCAACAAAATTTGCTTTTTGGGACTGGATGTTTGGCACGGCGTATTTCCCGCAATCCAGAAAGCCGTCCGGGTACGGGCTAAGCGATCCCGACTTCCCAAAAAGCTACATAAAGCAACATCTTTATGCTTTTAGAAGAAACGACCGATAATCTCAACGGCGGCATTGAAAAAAGTTTTTTTAAACACAATCCGTCGGTGGTGGACACGCTCATTATCTCAGATATTCACCTTGGTTCAGATGTCTGCCGTTCAGCCGAACTTTTAAGACTTTTAAAAAAATATTCTTTTAAAAGACTGATTCTCAACGGCGATGTTTTCGACGACCTGAACTTTAAAAGGCTCAAAAGCGACGACTGGGATTTTTTAAATTACATCCGCAAGCTTTCAAACCCGAAGCGCCACTGCGAAATTGTCTGGGTGGCAGGAAATCACGACGGTGTTGCCGAAATACTTTCGCACCTGCTCGGCGTAGAAGTCTATGATGAATATCCGTGGGAATTTTGCGGTGAAAACTACCTCGCCATCCACGGACATCAGTTCGACAGTTTCATCACGGAAAATGTTACGCTTACCAATGTCGCTTCCTATCTCTACCTTTGGATCCAAAAGCTCGACACCGAGCAGCAGCGCATGAGCCGCTGGGTAAAACGCACCAGCAAAGCCTGGCTCAAAAACTCCGAGAAAATCGCTCATGACGCTATAGAGTACGCTCGTGGACGTGGCGCACGACATGTATTCTGTGGGCATACTCATCTTGCTAGTACGCGCGAGTCCCGCGGCATCGTGTACTACAATTCCGGCTGCTGGACAGATAAGCCCTCGCAGTATATCACAGTGGATGAGATAAATGGTGTCAGAATCTGCAATTGGTGACTATAATTAATAACTGCTTCGTTTAAAAATTCCATCCCCGCACAGACGGGAATCCATATTCCAATAGGACAAAACCAGACTATTAAATAGTTCGAAAAAGGTTTTAAAACGCTATTTTTTTCCAGCCAAAATCCTATTCAGTACTTTGCCACATAGATTCTAGCCTTGCGGAATGACAAATTTTTTATAACATTCTCGTTATACATTACAGGACATCAACCCAATTGGAACCTTTTAAAAAATAGTTTGCTTTTTAACAGAATCTTTGGCAAATTTCCCGCCTACAGAACATGTCTATTTAAAAAGGAGAATTTCATGAATTCGCAAATTGACAAAGCAGCCGTTGTAGCGGCGCTCAACAGAATTATGGAAGTGGAGCTGGCAGGGGTGGTGCGTTATACGCACTATGCGCTGATGGTATATGGTTACAGCCGTATCCCCATTGTATCTTGGCTTCGCGAGCAGGCAACCGAATCGCTTATGCATGCAAACCAGGCAGGCGAGAAGATCACGCACCTTGGCGAACACCCATCACTTGGCATCGGGCCGCTGCTGGAAAGCTCCACGCACGACATCGGCGACATCCTACGCGAATCGCTTGAGCATGAGAAGGCCGGCGTTCAGCTTTACCGTGATTTGCTTGAGCTTGTTGAAGGCAAGTCAGTATTTCTCGAAGAATATGCTCGCCAGATGATCTACGAAGAAGAGGAGCACATCGGTGAAGTGGACAAAATGCTTCGCCGTCCGGGCGACGTAAGGGCGTACTCAAAGGATTTAAACGTGTAGGTTTGTTAGTGAAGTTTTTAAAACAGATCCTTTAAAAAAAGAACCTGTTTTTATACAAATACAATAAAAGGCGATTCTTTTGAAAGAATCGCCTTTTTAATTTTGAAAACCTACTCTTTAAAACGTTACCCGTGGCAGTTTTTAAACTTTTTACCACTACCGCACCAGCAAGGCTCATTGCGGGCGAACTTGGGTTCAGTATTGCGGAAAGGCACTTTTGGCATGCCGGCGCCCTCGCGGTTTTCGCGATGCACATCTGTTTCTGGCGGCAGTTCCGGCATGCGTATAGGCTCATGTGCCGAAGCAAATGGAGGAGTGGCCGTCGGGTGCGAGAAGCTCATTGAGCGTGTTACGGTAACAGTATTCATATTTGGCAGGCCGTTATTTTCGCGCTGCTGTGCTGGTCGCGGAGCCTGCTGTTGTTGCTGAACCGGGGCCTGGCGCTCAACCATCTGCGGGAAGTATTTAAAGGCAAAGTGAACGGAATCTTTATTTACTTCACGGATCAGTTCGATAAACATTCTGTATGCTTCGGCTTTGTATTCCAAGAGCGGATCTTTCTGGCCATATGCGCGAAGGTGGATACCTTCTTTTAATTCGTCCATACCGCGTAAGTGTTCGCGCCATTTTTCATCAATGGTCTGGAGTACAGCTACACGCTCAAGATTTGCCATAAATTCTGAACCAAGCATTTCCTCCTTACGATTGTAGAACTTCTGCGCTGCTTCAAGAATTTTCTCAATAACATCGTCGCGCTTCATTGTACCGAATTCTTTGTCGGTAATCTCTACTTCTGAGAGGAGGTGCGTGCGGACTTCATCTTTTAAAAGATCCAGCTGTCCTTCCGGGTGGAATTGGTCAAACCATGCTCCTGCCATTTCCTCGATATACTCAAAGAGTTCGCCCTTTACACGTTCGCCCATAAGTGCGTGGCGACGGCGGTCATAGACTACCTCACGCTGCTGGTTCATGACGTTGTCGTATTCGAGCAAGCGCTTGCGAACACCAAAGTTATTTTCTTCAACTTTTTTCTGTGCGCGCTCCACCGATTTTGTTACCATCGAGTGCTGAATCGGTTCGCCCTCCGGCACATTTAGCTTTTGCATCACGGCAGCAATCCTCGCACCTCCAAATAAGCGCATGAGGTCGTCTTCCAGCGAAATAAAGAACTGTGAAGAACCCGGGTCACCCTGGCGTCCCGCACGGCCTCTCAGCTGGCGATCGATACGGCGTGATTCGTGGCGCTCTGTACCAATAATGCACAAACCACCCGCTTCTTTCACTTCTTTTACAAGTTTGATGTCTGTTCCGCGGCCTGCCATGTTCGTCGCGATCGTTACGCCACCTTTGCGGCCTGCTTCTGCTACGATCTCGGCTTCACGCTGGTGCTGCTTAGCGTTCAATACATTATGCGGAACATTCACGCGGCGAAGCATCTTGCTGAGTACTTCGGAAACCTCAACGCTTGTCGTGCCAACAAGGACTGCGCGGCCTTGCTTTACCTGGTTTTGGATTTCTTCAATGACGGCGTTATATTTCTCGCGTTTTGTGCGGTACACAAGATCGTCAAGGTCTTTACGAACAATTGGTCTGTTCGTTGGAATTACCACGACGTCAAGTTTATAGATCTGATAGAATTCACCTGCTTCCGTTTCAGCAGTTCCCGTCATACCGGCAAGTTTACGGTAAAGACGGAAGTAGTTCTGAAGCGTAACAGTTGCCAGCGTCTGTGTATCGCGTTCTACAGCCACACCCTCTTTTGCTTCGATTGCCTGGTGAAGCCCGTCAGAATAGCGTCGGCCTTCGAGGATACGACCTGTGAATTCATCTACGATCTTTACTTTGCCTTCCTGCACCACGTATTCATCATCGCGGTCATAGAGTGAGTAGGCGCGCAAAAGCTGATTTACCGTGTGAATACGGTCACTTCGGTCGGCATAAATACGCATTGCATTATCTTTTAAAAGCTGGCGTTCTTCCGGATCGATATCAGCATTCCCCTCTATCGCGCTCATCTCGCCCGCAATGTCAGGAATGAGGAACATATCGGGATCGTTCTGATCCCCGGCTAAAAGCTCACGCCCCTTTTCGGTAATATCAATCTGGTGATTTTTTTCTTCAACAGAATAATATAATTCCTCATCAATTTCCTGCATTTTCGTGCCCTGCTCACCAAGGTACGTTATCTCAGTATCCTGGAGAAGCTTTTTATTTTCAGGGTCATTGAGGAGTTTCGTCAGGCGGCCATGCTTTGGCAGACCGCGATATGCACGGAGCAAAGCAATTCCTGCTTTTTCACGATCTTCCTTATTGTTAGATTTTAAATAGCGCTCAGCTTCAGCCACAAGTGCATTTGCCAGTTTCATCTGTGCTTCTACCAGGCGGCGCACACGTGGGTTCATTTCTTCGAAACGCTGGTCTACGTGAGCCACAGCACCTGAAATGATAAGCGGCGTACGTGCTTCGTCAATCAGAACCGAATCCACCTCATCCACAATTGCAAAGAAGTGGCG
>DASPKH010000174.1:0-4906 GCA_035628175.1 Patescibacteria group bacterium | reverse complement strand
AAAGAGAGTGAATGCTGAAGTCTGATAAACCAATATAGGTAATTGAATCATTTTGAGTTTTATAAACTCCTTTTTTGCTCCCTATAAAAATGTTTCCGGCTGAATCCTGCGTAAAACATAACGCAGAAGAGTAATACCCATCATTGAGATAACTTTTCCAAGATTCGCCGTTAAATGTTGAAAATATGCCACCGCCGAGCGGTTTTCGATGCATGCTATCCCAATACCATCCACTAACTCCAAGCCAAAGTTGATTATTTTTTGAAACCAACAGGGAAAATGTATTATATTGATATGTCTCCATATAATATTGACTGGAATACGACTTTACCTGTTCCCAGCTTTTGCCTTTATCAAGTGACCGTTGGATTACACCACTGTTCGGATTTCTTGCGGTATCTCTCGAACCCTCATCATTAGCTACATACCACACACCAGCTGTGTCAAAACATATGACATCTCTGTACTTGGAAACATTCCTAACATTTTCCCACTGCTGCAATTCTGTTTTAAAATGCATCAGCTGATACCAGGCATCAATCTGCCGTAAAGCAAAAAGCCCAAAACGAATATCGTAAAAGAGATTTTCAACTTTTAATGTATCATCTGAATATTTCCCCCACGTGTCACCACTCGTCGCCGATCGGTACACGCCACGATCCGTGCCTACGATGACACCGCTATATTGGTCTATCACTAGCGAAGTTACTCTACGCCCTGTTGGAACATTGACTTCTCTCCACTGTACGTCGTGCAAAGCTCTACGAAATAGCCGTGTGCCATTTGAAGCAAAGGAGACGCCATCGGGGCGAGTCGCCAGAAGCGAAATGTTCCCACCTTCAGTTCCTTTTGCCTGCTGCCAGAAATCCTGTGCCTGCACGCTTATATGTAGAAAAAGATATATTATTAAGCTGATGAATGGAGCTAGTTTCATTTTTTCGTATGGTATCGTTAAAGCTGAACTTCTTTTTATTTAATAAACCACAACAGAACAATTTATCACAGCAAAGGAAAAATTCATCTGCATAATCAAACATTGTTTTATATTGCATTTCTTAAAAACACAACACAAACAATTTTTATTAACTATATCAATTTCATGAAGAAAATTCTTTTTAAAAGCTTCCTTTCAGCTTCTTTTACAGCTGCATTTCTTTCGTGCACGCCCGCAATTCCTGAAAAACGCGACACTGAAACAATTTTAAAAGACCTTACACAGAATGTTCGCGAAGAAAAAGCTCGTCAGTATCTTACGTATCTCGCTTCCGATGAGATGGCAGGGCGCGATACACCAAGCCCTGAATTGGAACGTGCGGCGGAGTATATCGCTGACCGCTTCAAAGAGTTTGGTGTAGAGCCTATAAATGGCACATACATGCAGCCATACAATCTCCAGCGCACGTACTTGAGCGAACCAAACATGCTCACGTTTTTTAAAAATGGGGAGCGGGTTTCCATGGAGATCAAAGATGATTTTATCCCGTTTGATATAACGGGTTCAGGTAATATTTCGGGCGCAAAAATCGTATTCGTGGGCTACGGCATCACCGCACCCGAGTACAAATATGACGATTACGAGAATGTAGATGTTCGTGGGAAGGTGGTAATGGTACTTCGTGGCGAACCACAAATGAATGATTCGGCGAGTATTTTTAACGGGAGGCAATGGACCCGCTATGGCTGGATGAACTCCAAAGTACGTACTGCTGCTAAAAATGGCGCTATCGGGTTTATGTATATAAACGATCCCGTTACCTCCGCGCGCTTAAAACCCGTCGGATTTCCATGGCCATCGCTCTATAAAAGTATGGTAGCAGCAGAAATGCCTCTTACGCTTGAGCTGAAAGATTCGCCGAAAATCCCTGTAGTTCATGTAGGCGAGCGCACTGCCGAGCAGCTTTTTGGAAGCGTAGAAGCTTTAAAAAGCCTCCAGCTTGGCATTGACAATTCTTTAAAAAAAGCTTCATATGAGCTTTCAAATATCACCGTAAACCTTCAGGTCACAACGCGTCAAGAAAAAGTGCTTGTCAAGAATGTTGCGGGGATTATCCGTGGTTCGGGCAATACGGATGAATATGTGGTGATCGGCGCGCATTACGATCATGTGGGGCATCATGCCGGACAGCCCGGAGAAAAAGATACAATCTACAATGGCGCAGACGACAATGCTTCCGGAACAACAGGGATCATCCTCATTGCTGAAGCATTTTCGAAAATTAAAGAGCGACCAAAACGCAATATTGTGCTTGTGGCCTTCAGTGGTGAGGAAAAGGGGCTTTACGGTTCACGTGCGTATGTGGAAAATTCTCCTTTGCCGATTGGAAATTGTGTAGCGATGATCAATATGGATATGATTGGGCGTAACCACCCTGACTCTGTTTCCATTGGTGGGCAGTCGCGAAGCCTTCAGCTTGCTGAAATCAATGAAGCTGAAAACCAGGCATTTTCAAAACCGTTTATATTAAATTACAATATTGAAGATTTCTTTTTTCGTAGCGATCAGGCAAATTTTGCTCGCAAGCGAATTCCTGTTCTTTTTTATTTTACCGGTGAGCATGAAGATTACCACAAAGTCGGCGATCATGTAGAAAAAATCAATTTTACAAAACTAACGCAAATTACACGGCTGGCTTCACGTGTAGTATGGCGTGTCGCTGAAATGGAAGGCCGCCTACTATATGTACCTCAGGGTGGCGAGGAGTAATTTTAAAAATTCCATAAAGAAAAGGCGTTACCGCATATGGTAACGCCTTTTTTAACTTAGCATCGATAGAACTATTTTTTTACTTCCCAATACATTGATTTGCGAAGTGAAGCCATCCACTCTTCATACATTTTATTTTGTTTATAAACTGTTGCCACTTGTTCAATCCTTTTAAAATCGCTTTCAAGTGTTGTTTTGTGTTCCGGGATCACGCCTTTTTTATACATGATGTGAAAGGCAGTTTTAGTTGGATCGCCATTGTACGGCATTATATCTGTCATACCACCATCAGGGAGCGCTTCAATTTTCGATTTTAAATCCGGTGGAAGACGAGTAATCTCAATCTTTCCAAGTGAACCACCGAAAGCGCGGGTTTGCTGGTCATCCGAGTATTGCTTGGCAAGTGCTTCGAAAGACTCTCCGTTTTCCACTCGTCTTTTAAAATCCAAGAGCGAGTCCTGGGCGCGCTGCATATCATCTCCCGACTGACCGACTTTTAAAAGAATGTGGCGGGTATTAACCGCATCCTTTCTCTTATCGATTAACTGAATAATGTGAAAGCCAAAAGGTGTTTCTACCGGCTGCGATATCTCGTTTTGCGTTAACGAATATGCAGCTTTTTCATACTCAGGCATGAGTTTCCCTTTGTCAAACCAGCCCAGATCACCTCCGGCTGTTGCTGAACCCGGATCGGCGCTATTTCTGCGGGCAAAGTCGGCAAAATCGCCACCGTTCATGATTGAGTCACGGATTCGCCGGGCAAGATTAAGTGCGTTTTCCTTTGCGGAATTCGTCGCCTGTACATTTTTTACGATATGAAATAATTCTACCTGTGCCGGGGTTGGAGGGAGCGAATCGCGGTACATTGCGTAAAATTCCTCCACTTCGCGTTGAGAAGCTTTCAGGTCGCCAAACTTTTGCTGACGAAGCTTTTCAGATAACGCCTGTTTGCGAATCTCCTCGCGAAACTCACGTCGGATCCATGCTATTGAGTGCTGATACACCTCTTCTACACGTTTTTCCGAACCGAACTGCTGAATTAAATTTTGAATAGTATAATCCAATCGCTGAGTGACTTCTTCTTCAGTTACAGTTATACTGTCTTCAATAGCTTTAGTGACAATGAGCTTTTCATTGATAAGAGCATCAAGGACACGCTCACGAATAGCCGGATCGCGGGGATTCAGCCTCGGATTTTGCTGTTGCAGCAGAGCGATCTGGGCGTCAATATCTGATTGCAGCACAATTTCCCTACCAACAACAGCAATAATTTTATCGGCCGTTTGGCCCTGCCCCGGCTGCGCAGAAGCAGCTGTGTAAATACCTAAGGATAAAAATCCCAAAGCAGCCAACTGGAGCAAAGTTCTTTTTAAAAGATGTATTTTGATCATAGTTTTTACAAATTGATGCATCATTCCGGTTATTTTTTTGGACTGTGCATAAAAATATCATTGAGGGTCGCTATTTCCACTTTTACCTGGTGCCTCGATCTTACTTCCGAAAGCCATTTCTCAGTAAGGTTTTTCTGTAGTTGATCTTGGAAAGCAGGAGCAAGTTCAGGAATAGCTTCTTCAAATGTTTTGACACGCGCAGGCTCTACTCGGTTTACTCGCACGATGGTAAATCCCTTATCAATAGCAATTGGCCCAATTATAGTACCAGGTGTGGCATTCCGGTCGTGTACCATAGCTGCCAGCTTATGCTCACGTGCGGCTACAAGCCCAATATTTCCTTTTTTCTCTCGTGCTCCCTCGCGCATGGTATTTTGAGCGGCAAGCTGTGCAAAGTCTCCACCGTTATCAATACTGCGGCGGATATCATTGGCCATTGTATCTGTCAGCACGTATATCTCGCTAATATCATACTTTGTTTCCGTCCGATAGCGTGCACTTGTTGTATCATAATAATAGCGCGCAAGTGTCGAATCAAACTTTAGTTTACTCCAGACTTCCTGGTCTTCAGCTTTAAAAAGTAATATTCCATCCCTGAATTCACGCATTCTGTCTCCAAATTCTGGATACTGTCGCTCAAGATTGCCCATAGCCCTGTTTGTCAACTGTGGCTCTGTCATTTTTTCTAAAGCACGTGTAATACCAAGACGATTGAGAGTATACCCACGGAAGTCGGAACGTCGTGTCATTGAATCTAGGAGACTATTTATCGAATAATTATTCTGCGGCGAATAATAAATAATCTGCGAAT
>DASPKH010000173.1:0-3709 GCA_035628175.1 Patescibacteria group bacterium | reverse complement strand
CGCGGGAAATATTTTTACAAAGCACCGACCGCCACGGTTTAGCACTTGTGCTGCATAGCCTGGGCGTGATCCATACAAAAACAACAGAATACGGGAAGGCGCTCAACTTCCTTTTTCAAAGCCTGGAAATTTTTAATAATGAAGGCGACGAAACAGAGATATGCAAAGTAAGTAATTCGATTGGGGTGGTTTTTAAAGATACAGGAGAATATTCCCGTGCATTGGAATATTATCTTCAGGCAATAGAGATTTCCGAACGTCTGGACTTGCCATTTACCTATATAATGACCATGAATACAGCACTATTGTACCAAGCGATGGATTTAAAAGAAAAAGCGTTGGAGTTGTATTCAAAAGCTGAAAATCTGTGTGAAAAAAATAATGATTCCTACGGGCTGACAAAAGTGTATAACTGCTCAGCGTCGCTATACGGTGCACTGGAAGATTTTTTAAAAGCAGAAGAGTATGCACGGAAAGCGCTTTTTCTTACGCGTGAACTGAATGACTCAAATGGCATCGCATTTTCGCTCGCTGAACTGGGAATAATTTTTTCAAAAAATGGAAAATATACGGAAGCGCTGGAGTTTTTAAAAGAAGCAGAAAATTATGAAGCTCTACAGCCAACGCGCTACAGGATTTTTCTTTTTAAAGGAAATATCAGTGCGCTTTTAAAAGATTTTGATAATGCAGAAACAATGCTTTTAAAAGCGTATGAATTAGCTGAAGCCGAAAATCATATGCAGAGGAAATGGGAAACCTTGCAGCTTTTGAGCGAGATCTACAGCCAGAAGGGCGAAGCTGAAAAGGAGCTGGCATCCTTAAAACAAACTATTGAGCTGGAGCGAAGCCTCCGCGAGGAGCAGACACAGCGTACGATTTTAGAAATGCAGGCACGGTTTGATCTTCAGCAGGCGGAGAAGGAACGCGATCTCTTTCGTTTTAAAAGTGAAAAGCTGGAGGGCGAAGTGGAAGAGAAGTCCCGCGAACTCACCTCTATGGCTATGCGACTGATCCAGAAAAACGAATTTCTTTTAAAAATAAGCCAGCTTGCGGGCACAATTCCGCAGCGTGGCGATGAGACAGACGCCCAGCTAGCTATACTGCAAAGGGAGATTAGTCACGCCATCCGCTCTGACGATGAATGGGCTGTTTTTGAAAAGCAGTTCCAACTTGTCCACCGTGATTTTCTTTTAAAACTATCCGGGCAGTATCCTCAGCTTACGCTCGAACAGCACAAAGTGTGCGCGCTTTTAAAAATGAAAATGTCAAGCAAGGATATTGCAAACCTGCTGTGCCTTTCGCCACGCACGGTAGAGAGCCACCGCTACCGTATCCGCAAGAAAATGAATCTTACTGCTGAAACCGACCTTTTAAAACACCTTGCAAGTATGTAGTCGCAACAAAATTCCGCTTGCAGTAGTAAAGCAGTAGTGAAATTTTGCACCGGGGCATCTATCTTTGAAAAGGGTAAATGTTTTTAAAACTGTAACCAATCAGACTATACACCATTATTGAAGTCGTTTTTAAAAGCACATAATAATTTTTAAAAGAGGAAAGTATGAAAAAAATGTACGCTTTATTCCTTTTGGGTTTTGGGCTGTCTGCTCCCGCTTTAGCGCAGCAGGAGGAAGATGTATTACGTCCACGTGGGAAATCTGCTGCGGAAGTAGCAGAGGAGAAATCTACATCAGGTTCTTATTCGGGTAATTCTGGGCAAATAGCAGTTGGTGTTGAAGCTGGAATCAATTACAATATGTTTGCTCAGGATATTGAACGCTCATTTCCAATAGAAAATTCAATGGAAGATGCACATTTAATGGGTTCGGGAGTCTCACCATTTGGAGCGATATTTATTGATTTCCCACTTACAAATGGATTTGGAATTCAGGTGAAAGGTATTGCAGATTTCAAAAGTTGGAGCAATACGAAGCGCGGAGATGCGGCCTTTATTCGCGATAATGATCCTACACTTACACCCAATCCCGGAGTATTGGAAGGGAAGTATAGCGCATCTGCATTCTATATAGGAATTGCTGCCCTTCTGCGTATCGATGTTGGGAATAATCTTTTTTTTACAGTAGGCCCTACATACCACGCTCTGAGCGGTGAAGTGGAGCGGGAAGATCGTGTAGAAATTGTTGAAGGAGCAGAGGACCTATTTATACGGTATAATTATCAGGGTGATCAAGGACAATTCCGCCAAATCGAACGTACAACTACATTACCGACTTCATTTATTTTGCCACTTGCTGATTATTCTACAGGCTCGTATAACACTAGCAGATTAGGTATAGAGGCAGGTGTTGGCTATAAGATCAATATGAATAATATTTGGCTGGTACCACAATTCCGGTACAATCATGCACTGTCGAATGTAGCCAGCGAGACTACGGAAATAGATATATGGCAGCTCAACAGTAATGGTGCTCCTGAAATGACTCTTAAAAACTCACGCCTGAATAGCCTTCAGTTTTCTATAGCTCTTATGTTCAATCTTTAAAAGCAGAAAATAACAATGAAATACATCTTTAAAACCTTGCTCTTTCTATTGATTGCTCTTCCAGCTTTTGCCCAGAAGGTTGAGGTCGCGCCGCTTTCGGTGAACTCGCGCTACGATGATTTTGGCGCTACGTTCGCCAATAACGGGCGGCTGATCTTTTTTACGTCAGAGCGTGATTCTGACGGCACCGCTCGCCAGAAGATATATTCATCCGCAGGCTTTGAGTCGCCGCAGGAATTGTCCTCTAATGTCAACGCCGGGCGGAATAACGGTTCCGTAGCCGTAACTCCCGACGGCCAGTACATGATTTTTGCCGCGTACAACCGCGCGGATAATCTCGGGCGCACCGATCTCTACAGTGCTGAGCGCGTTCGCGGTGAGTGGACGAATATTAAAAATCTCGGGCCGAATGTCAATTCCGCCGAATGGGATTCACAGCCAACACTTTCAAGCGATGGCACTACATTATATTTTTCAAGCGACAGGACAGGTGGACAGGGCGGAACGGATATTTATGTTGCACGGCGTGAAGGCAGTGGTTGGAGTAAAGCTGTTAATCTCGGTGTAGTAATCAATTCCACGTTCGATGAAATGACACCAAGCATTGGCCCTGATAATACTACTTTTTATTTTGCGAGCAACCGGCCAAGCAACTTTGGCGGTTTCGATCTTTATTCCAGCCGTATCGCACGTAGTAATTTTTCACGGCCTGAGATTTTCGATGAGCCCATTAATTCCAGCTCAGACGAATATTATTATACTGCGTTGCCGAATTCGACTACGGCGCATTTTTCCAGTAACCGTTCCGGCGGAAGCGGAGGACTTGATCTGTATACGGCAGTTCCGAATCCTGTACCGCCTGCACCTGTACGCATTGTAACGGGATTCGTCCGGGATGCAAATACTTCCGGCGCACTTGGCTCAACGATCTATGTGACGGATTTAAAAACAGGCAAGCGCGTTGCTGAATTGCACAGTGATGATATGACAGGCGAATATTATGTGACGCTGACCTCGGGACGGAAATATTCCATTACATCGAGTAAAAGCGGGTACCTTTTCTTCAGCGAGCAATTTGAAGTGCCGGAAGAAAGCCGTGGTAACGAAGTGAAATACGACATAAACCTATCACCAATCACATCCGGGAGGACGCGTTTGCTTGTCTTCTTTGATTTTGACAAAAGTGATTTAAAAGATGAATCACAGGCA
>DASPKH010000172.1:0-3459 GCA_035628175.1 Patescibacteria group bacterium | reverse complement strand
CGGCGGAAACCTTTGAAATGAATAATGAGCTGTCGCTTTTGTATAATGAGGAGCGGCGCGAAATTATTAAAATCCTGCAAACGCTGACGGGCGAAGTTGGCGCTGTAGCTGATGAAATGTTGGGTTCGCTGGAAACTCTTGCGCTGCTGGATGCACTCCAGGCAAAGTCGCGTCACGCGGTGAATTTTGGCGGGATGCGTCCGGAAATCACGGAAGAAAATGTAGTGGAAATGCGCAATGTTTTTCACCCGGTACTGGTGCAGAATAAGGGTTTAAAAAATGTGATTCCGCTGAGCATTGAATTTACGGATTCTATTCGCGGTCACCTGATTTCCGGACCGAACGCGGGGGGAAAAACGGTTGCTTTAAAAAGTATTGGTTTGAATCTGCTGATGGCGCTTTCGGGGATTTTTCCGCTGGGCGAATGCAGGACGAATTTCCGTCGCGTTTTTTCAAATATTGGCGACCATCAGTCTATTGACGCGAACCTTTCGACGTTTTCCTCGCAGCTTCACCGCCTGCGCGAAATCCTTGCGCACTGTGCGCCGGACGTGCTCGTTCTTGTAGATGAAATTGCTTCGGGCACTGACCCGGCTGAGGGCGGTGCGCTGGCAGCGGGAATTCTCGACAGCTTTTTGGAACGCCGCGTGTTCTTTATCGTGACGACGCACCAGAGTTCTTTAAAAAGCTATGCGCTGACGAAAAGTGAAATTAAAAACGCGTCGCTGGAATTTGACCAGAAGCGCCTTGAACCAACGTACAAGTTCTTGTCGGGCGTTCCGGGCAATAGCTATGCATTTGCGCTGGCGGAAAATCTCGGCATTCCGGAAGTGGTTTTAAAACGTGCTCGCGGCTACTTGGGCGACAGGCATTCTGAACTGGAAGAAAGTATCGCGGCCTTGCAGCGTTTCCGCTCGGAAGCTGAAGAATTGCACCGTCAGGCATCAGAAGACCGTCGTAAAGCCGAGCAGTCGCGTTCGGACTACGAAGTACGCCTAAAAGATATTAAGCAAAACCGCAATTCGCTTATAAAAGAAGCGCGCCAGGAAGCGCTCGAGGTTGTTTCAAAAGCGAATGCGTTGGTCGAGCAGACAATCCGTGAAATCAAGGAACAGCAGCGTTCGGCGAGTGAAGTAAAACGCGAATTTGAAGAAGGAAAAAACAATCTTCAAAAAGAAGTTGCTAAAGCTCGCGCTGAAGACAAGGCGCAGGAGGAAACTCCGCAAATCAGCATTGGCGACACGGTTGCAATGGAAGGCATGACGCAGACGGGAACGGTCATCGAGCTGGACAAAGAAGGCAACGCGCTGGCTGATTTCAATGGTTTAAAATTCCGTGTTCCTCTTGGCGAACTGCGCATCACAAAGCAAAAGAAAAAAGAGCAGCCGCGCGCTACTGAAACATTCATTAAATTTGACGCGAAAACCTCGCTCGACATTCGCGGAATGCGCGCGGAAGAGGCGTGGCGGGACCTCGACCGGTTTATTTCCGACGCGCTTGTGGGCAATCTGGACAACGTGACAATCGTGCATGGAAAAGGAACGGGCGCGCTTCGGCAGGTGGTGCAGGATTTCCTTGCGCAACATCCGAGCGTGACGAGTCAGCGTCCGGGGGAATTGACGGAAGGTGGTGCGGGTGTGACGGTGGTGAGTTTGAAGTAAGGGTTTTTAAAAGGTAAGTCTTTTTAAAAATCTTTAAAAGTGTCATTCTGAGCGAGAGCGAAGAATCAACGTCAAAAGTTCGCGTTCGGTCATTCTAACGTAGATTCTTCGCTACGCTCAGAATGACAGAGTTTATAATTTAAAAAAAATGCTCTATCTCATCAGCGGACTTGGTGCCGACGAACGCCTTTTTAAAAACCTTCGGCTGGATGTCGAAACGCGATATATTCCGTGGCTGAAGCCGCTGAAAAAGGAGAGTTTCCGAGCGTACTGCGAGCGGATGGCGGAAAGCATTGATGAGCGTGAAGTCGTTGTGCTTGCAGGCGTTTCCTTTGGCGGGATGGTCGCGCAAGAAATTGCCAAGTTTTTAAAAGTAGAGCAGATTTTTGCGATTTCGACGATTGTGTCTCCAGACGAATTTTCGGGCAGCTTTAAGTTTTTAAAAGCGACGCGCGTGGACAAAATTGTTCCTGCGCAGCTTGCCAAAGAGATGGAATCTGTTGCGGAATTTTTCATTGAGCCCGAGTCGGAAGAAGCGACAAGGCTGGTGAAAATCTTTTTAAAAGAGCTGGATTTGGATTATTTCAACTGGAGCGTTGACCAAATTCTGGAATGGAAAAACGACAAACCTTTTAAAAACCTGGTTCGCATCCATGGCTCGCGCGACAGGATTTTTCCGCTGAAAGACCTGAAGCTGACGGAAAATCTGCATGTAGTTGAGTGCGGCGCGCATTTTATGACGTTTGATAAGGCGGAGGAAGTTGGGCGGGTGATGAATGAAAATTTGAAAAAGTAGTTTTTAAAATGGCAATTGAAGAAATAAAAGCGGCAATTACAGAATTTATTGATGTAATTGAAAAGCCGAAGGAAACTATTGCCGAACGGGAAAAAGCTCTTGCAATTGCACTTGATAAGTTGATTCTTTTTAAAAACTTTGCGCCTGATGTTTTTGATAATAAAGAATATCCTGACTCACCTAACATTGAACATGAATTACTTTTAAAAAGAGTAAAAGAACTTTTTCCGGAATTTGGTTTTTACAATGCTGCAAATTCAGTAACTGATGAAATTGCTGAAACTGAATTAGTCGTCGGCGATGCCTTAGATGATATTTGTGATATTTATAAAGATTTAAAAGAGGTTCAATGGCGATTTGAAAATACAAGTGAAAATGATGCCCTATGGCATTTTGGAAGTATGATCGGCCAGCATTGGCTTCAACACGCACTTTTTCTCAGACTTTATATTTTTTTCAAAAGAATACAGTTTTAAAAAGCTTTTTAAAAGAAAATGATAAAAAAAATCCTCATAGCAAATCGTGGCGAAATCGCTCTCCGCGTGATGAAAACAGCCCGCCGCATGGGCATTAAAACTGTTGCCATTTATTCTGAAGCCGATGTGACGTCGCTGCATGTGAAGGAAGCCGACGAGGCGGTGTACATCGGTGGATACACGCCGCGCGAGTCATATCTCGTGATGGAAAAAGTTTTAAAAGCAGCGGCGGATACGGGCGCGGATGCGATTCACCCGGGCTACGGCTTTCTTTCGGAAAATGCGGAATTTGCGCGGAAAGTGGCGGAAGCGGGCATGATCTTTATCGGGCCAAGCCCTGAGGCGATTCACACGCTGGGCGACAAAACTGCCGCGCGCGAACTCGCCATTCAGCAGAATGTGCCGATAGCGCCTGGTTCGCCGGGTGCGATTGAGGATTTTGCCGAAGTGCAGCGGCTAGCGGGAGAGATTGGCTATCCGGTTCTTTTAAAAGCAGCGGCGGGCGGCGGCGGAAAAGGTATGCGCG
>DASPKH010000171.1:0-8168 GCA_035628175.1 Patescibacteria group bacterium | reverse complement strand
ATTCAACCAAAAGAGCCGATTGGAGCAGTAGTAAAAAAGGCTGATGTTTTTTTCACGAATATCGTTAGACGAACAAAACAACATGGTACATTTAACAGAATTGAATGGCAGTTTCTCAATCTTATGAAAGAGAAACAGACTGCGACACTTCCGGAAGTAATGTCGTTTCTAAGCATTTTTGATACGAAGTATATGATCAAAAAATTGATCGAGCGATTTCGCCATGATAGCCTTATAACTGTGGATCAGGAAGAAATTACCATCAGTCACAAGGGTGTGCAGGTCTTCGAAGAGGTTCATGTAATACAGGAGGAAATTAAAAAGAAAGCGCTCGACGGCATTACAGAAGCCCAGTATGATATAGCTGTAGAAGTTCTGTACAAGATCATGGATAATTTAAAAGATTATCTGCCTGAGGAAACAGAAGTTCAACTATCCAATGAAGATTCAGCCGGATTGGATACTATTAAATCTGCAGATGAGCAGGCCGAAGACATTCAGTTGATAAGGCAGATCATTGCAAAAATGGAAGAGGCGCATAATCAGAAAGATCCGGAGCTTCTGGCAAACCTCTTTGCAGACAATGCAGTATTTGTCAATGCAGTGGGAGCACGGCTACAGGGTAGAGACGCTATTTATAAGTCTACTATGAGAGTAATGAAGACATTTTTGGCAAAATCATACGCACGGTATGAAATCGCCGGAATACGTTTTATTAAAAAGGACGTAGCTATAGCAGAAATCAATCAGCGGCCGATAAGCGCTGAAGGAGACTTTCTGAAGGGCGAGACACAGGGAATTCCGACCTACATTCTCACCAAGAATGCAGAACTTGGAGAATGGAAGATTGTAGCCGGGCAGAATACACTCGTTGTCGCAGAGTAAGAACAGAGAAAGATTCTTTTTTGCCGGAATCATTAAATATCTTACACCTTTAAAAATCACCTAATTGCATCAATGAAGATTGAGAATTAATATTCAAAGAAAACTTCATAGTTTTCAGCAATAGACACTATAACAGAACGAATACTTTTTAGGCCGGAGTTTTAACAACTTCGGCTTTTATTTATGACAGGTGTAGTCTCAAGAATTTTATCCCTATTTGTTAAATTTCTTGCATTCTATTAAATTTTAGATTAACTTTGAAATGCAAAGTACTTTAGATAACTAATATTTAAAACGTAATCTAAGTCTCTACCAATTACTAAAACAAATTCAATTTTACAAGGGAAGGTAGTTTTAAAAGTTTCTCAATTGGAACAGAATAAGGAATGTCAATTTTTTTACGCCTACACTTTGAAATACAAAGTT
Source organism: Patescibacteria group bacterium (assembly GCA_035628175.1). Taxonomy (GTDB): domain Bacteria; phylum Bacteroidota; class Ignavibacteria; order Kapaibacteriales; family DASPKH01; genus DASPKH01. The sequence goes on along the minus strand of DASPKH010000171.1, from coordinate 6,857 downwards.
CTTTTGATTTTTTTAACACAAATGGGTATAATTATGGAAAATAAAAGGCTTAAAGGTATTCTGCTCATGGTAGGATTTTTACTGAGCATCCCATTAATCGCAATGCAGTTCACGACTGAGGTAAATTGGAATTTGGCGGATTTTGTGGTTATGGGCATTCTACTACTCGCTACTGGCCTCATGATTGAGTTTGTACTACGCAAGGTTCCAAAAACAGGATATCGAATAGCAATATGCGGAGCTATCCTCTTCGCATTTTTTCTCATCTGGGCTGAACTCGCTGTTGGCGTCTTCGGAACACCGTTCGCGGGAAGTTAAACACTGTAAAAAGAGGAGAATATGTCTTTAAAAATCATAAGCTGGATATTTGGCGCGATAGCTTTTACGGTTGGTGTGGCGAATATCATTTGGGTGCATCCTGTTCCGGGAATTACGTACATGCTGCTGTCGCTTGTGTATTTCCTTCCGGAAAGTGCGTTTTTAAAAGAGAAATTTGGTTTGTTATTTCCACGCATTTTAAAAATTGCTTTAGGCATTGTCATTTTCTTTTTCACACTTGGAGTGAGCGATCTTGGCGATATGATTGATAAATGGGCGGCATAATTACGTCGGAGCAGGTTATTTTGGAAGTTTTACACTTACACTCATGAAAAGCGAAGTTGTGCGGATGGAATATTTCGTTAATGAAGGTTCAGTGGTGCGGCAAATCTGGGGAAAGGGCGATACCATCCTCTTTATATTTGCCGGCGCTGCTGCGGAGTTTGCGTTGAGCAAGGCTATAGACTGGCTATACTTTACAGGCCGCATCCCGGCTGACCCACTGGGACGGCTTTTCTCAACGGTTTCCTATGCGCGCAAAATCGTTTTTGCTGAGAAGGAAGCTGCCCTACGTGCAATTGATACAATGTCAGTGATACACTCTGGCGTGGAAGCCAGGCGCGGTATGAGCATTCCGGATTGGGCATACCGGGACGTGCTTTTTATGCTGATTGATTATTCGATTCGGTCGTTCGAACTTTTGGAGCGTAGGCTGAGCGAAGCCGAAAAGCACGAAGTTTTTGACGTTTTTAAAAGAGTTGGAAGCCGTATGGGAATCGCCAGTTTGCCCGGAACTTTTAAAGAATGGGAAGTCGCGCGGCTGGAGCATTTGCATGAAAATTTGCGAAAAAGCAGCTACACGGATGACCTTTATAAACAATACCACGCGCATCTGGGGTTGGTGAGCTACAAAATTGTTTTGGAAGTACAGAAGCTGATTGTTCCGACAAAGGTGCATGAACTGCTCCATTTAAAAAAAATCTCTTTTTTAAAACCGCTGATTGGGTTGTATAAATTGAGTAGAAAGATGAATCTTGATTGGTTTTTAAAAAGTTTGATTTTGCCAGCGGAATATAAGGATGAGATTAAGGCGCTAGATGGTGCGCCAGAATAATATTTCTATGATTTTCTTTTAAAGCCGAAGTTTTTAAAAAGCTTCGGCTTTTTAGTTTTTAAAAAATTATGGTTTGGTAATAAGTCAGTTTCATTTTAAATTTGGCAAAACTCATAATTTAAAAACCTCCCCAAAAGACCACACCCCACTACATCGCAAAACACCTACGCGACTTTTTTTCGGCGAGAACTGGGCGACGACGAACGTGAAGGATTACGCTTGCGGACATCACATGGCAATAGGTCACGCAGAAGATTAATGCTTTTAATACAATTGCCACGCTGGCATTTCACATTAGCTATTTGTAAACGCGGTTGATACCGGTGCTCCAAGGCAAGCCGCTGACGGCAAATGACAAGTACAGTTTTGACCATCCGCTTATAGGCTCGCAGGACGAATGGGAAATCTTTTTAAAAAGCATCCTGGCTGATGCCAAACAGCTTGCTGCGCTTATCGAGGAGTTACCCGAGAATAGGCTGCGGACAGACTTTACGGATAAAAAGTACGGCAATTATTACAGGGATTTTTACGACGTTATCGAGCAGACACAGTACCATTTGGGGCAGATTGTGATTTTGAAAAAGTTGGTGTGATAATGTAGAATTTTAATAGTTTTTAAAATCGGGTTTCAAAAAAAAGAACTTCTGAGACTAAGTTTGCAACACGTGGCAATTAGTAAACTTATAAAAAGAAGAGAATCTAAATGAAAGAAGAAAAAGTACAAAATGTAGGCCCTTCTGGAATTGAAATTGTGTATCAGCGATTTGGCGATACGGCTGCACCTCCTGTTTTTTTGATAATGGGTGCGGGCGCGCAGATGATTGCATGGCCTGATGGTTTTTGCATGGAATTAGTCAGTCGCGGGCTACAGGTAATACGTTTTGATAGCCGTGATGCGGGTTTGTCCACGCATTTTACCGGAGCGCCTGATTTTTCGGCAGCGATGGCCGGGGATTTTTCTACGGTTCCATACACATTGTCTGATATTGCTGCAGACACTGTTGGCCTGATGGATACGCTTGGATTTGACGCGGCGCATCTTGTTGGGGCATCCATGGGTGGAATGATTGCGCAGACAATTGCTATCGAATATCCTGCGCAGGTTCGCTCGCTTACCTCTATTATGTCTACAACCGGCAACCAATCCGTCGGGCAGCCAGACTATTCGGTTTTATCAGCTCTTGGAGCGCCGCCAGATAACCGCGAAGGCTATATCGAGTGGCGCGTACAATCACTGAAGGCAATCGGCGCAACGGCGTATGCTTTTGATGAAGAAGCCGCGCGTGATATTGCCGGGCGCTCATGGGACCGCGACCACGACCCGCTTGCCATGCTTCGGCAGGCAGTAGCGGTTTTAAAATCAGGCGACCGAACGGAATTGCTAAAAACTATTACAGCGCCAACGCTTGTCATCCATGGCAAATCTGATAAAATGATAGATGTTAGCGGCGGCATTGCAACGGCAGAAGCGATTCCGAATGCCAAGCTTGTACTCTTCGACGGTATGGGCCACGGCTTCCCTGACCCGCTTTGGGGTGAAATGGCTGACTTGATTGCAGAGCACGTTCGGCAGGCAGAATTGGTAACTTCATAGTCACATCTGGTTGTAAAGGAAAGCCGAAGTTATTAAAAAGCTTCGGCTTTTTTATTTTTAAGAAAAATTACATTGTGGTTTTAAAAACAAAACTGTACAACCTTATCAACAATCTGCAACTTTTTATGCCGTACGGACACACACATAAATCGGTTAGAACTAATTTTTAAAACGAACTTGGCAAAAAATGAAAAAGTATTATTCTCTCCTATTATTACTAGTAATTCTCTCTACTCCCGGTAATGGACAAGATAAAACAATCCCATCAAAGTCTTCAGCAGGACTTCACAAGATTTATAGTTTTACAAACGACTCTTCATTACAGGTGAGTGAGTATATCCGGCGGATATTTGAGGATAAGGACGGGAATCTTTGGTTTGGTACGAATAGCGATGGAGTGGCTCGCTATGATGGAAAGTCGCTCCAATATTTTACGACGAAGGATGGTTTGGCCGGAAATATGGTAATGGGGATATTACAGGATAAGGACGGAAACATATGGTTTTGTACTGAGGATGGCGTATCGAACTATAATGGAAAAACCTTCACCAATTTTACGGTAAAGGAAGGTCTCAGTGATAATGCTACGCGGAGTATGTATCAGGATAGAGCCGGAAATATCTGGGTTGGTACGATGGAAGGCGTATGCCGCTTTGATGGAAAAACTTTTAAAAGTTTTCCGATTCCTATGGCTGATGTTGAAAGTCCATATTCAAGATATACCCCAAAGTTAGTTTGGTGTATTTTGGAAGACAAGGCTGGAAATATGTGGTTTGGTACCGATGGCGTTGGCGTCTGCCGTTATGATGGAAAAACCTTTACGCACTTTACCGAAAAAGACGGCCTTGTAAATAATAATGTGACCTGTATTTCACAGGATAAGGCCGGTAATATGTGGTTTGGTACGCGATATGGCGGCGCTTCGCGGTATGACGGAAAGTCTTTTAAAAACTTCACAACCGAAGATGGGCTGAGTACGAATGAAGTATATAATATTTATGAAGACCGCAAAGGCAAGCTGTGGTTTACAACGTTTGGTGTGGATCGTTTTGAAGGAGAAACATTTACGAGTTTTAATAAAAAAGACGGCCTCCTAAATCTTGCTGTCCAAAGTATTTTAGAAGATACGCAAGGCCGGTTTTGGATTGGTACGGGTGGTGGACTCTTTCGCTTTGATGGGAAAAGATTTATCAATGTTACGAAATTTGGGCCTTGGCTCTAATGCAGTAATTTTTAAAAACGAAAACTTTTAAAACATGAAAAAGTACTACTCTCTCCTGCTGTTATTAATTCTTATCACTTCAGTCGGCGCACAAGTCACAACAACTTCTGACACACATCCGAAACTTTTAAAAACTCAAGGCACAGGACCGAGTGCCAATGTTCATTGCAGCCTGCAGGATAAGTCTGGCAGGCTTTGGTTTGGCACTACGGGTGAAGGAGTCTACCGCTATGATGGAAATTCTTTTAAAAACTTTACGGTAAAAGATGGGCTGAACAGTAATCATATTGCGTGTATCTATGAAGATAATACCGGGAATATTTGGTTCGGCACGATGGACGGAATTTGTCGTTATGATGGAAAAATATTTAGCCGTGTTCCAATCACTGTAAGCAGGAGTAAAAATCTCCTTTCTTACGATTCTCCACGATTACAAAAAGAAATATCAGTGGATTCCTATGGCAACCCATCTGAAGAGAATGCAGTCTGGGATATTATACAGGATAGAACAGGAAGATTTTGGTTTGGAACAACTGATGGAATCTATCGCTACGATGGAAAAACATTCACCCATTTTTCCCATAATGACGGCGTGATAAATAACAGTGGACTTCCAATTAACAAGATAGAACGTATTGTAGAAGATACCTCCGGAAACATCTGGTTTGGTGGGCGGACGAACGAAGGCATATTCCGTTTTGATAGAAAATCAATCACTAATTATAAACCCGATGGCAAGAATTGGCTGCGGCCTGTTTTAAAAGATAAAACGGGGAATATTTGGTTCAGTAATTGGCTAAGCGTTTACCGATACGAAGGGCAATCCTTTGTCAATTTTACAAAGAACGATGGTTCGTGTTTTAAAGGTAGCACTTTTATGATAGAAGATAAAAACGGAAATATTTGGTGCGGAAACGATGGTGAAAATGGATTATGCCGTTACGATGGAAAATCTTTTAAAAATTATACGATGAAAGACGGGTTAAATAACAACTCTGTCTGGTCTATAGTTGAAGATAATTCGGGTTACCTTTGGATTGGCACCAGGAATACGGGTTTAAGCCGTTTTGATGGGAAAACATTTACGACTTTTTCGGAATAAAGAAGTAAGCAAAACTTTTAAAACACACCTTTTAAAAAATGAAAAAGTACTACTCTCTCCTGCTTTTATTCTTCATTTTCGTCACGTTAAATAGCGCTGATGGACAGCCAAAAATGATACGCACACAAGGCGTCATTTCCGGAAATGTCAAATGTGAGATTCAGGATAACGACGGTAATATTTGGTTTAGCACGGGAGGCGAAGGAGTGTACTGCTTTGACGGGAAATCTTTTAAAAACTTTACGACGAAAGATGGATTGTGTGATAATAATGTGAGCGCGATTATTCAGGCTAAATCAGGCAATATTGTGTTCGGCACGGGAAGCGGTATTTGTATATACAATGGAAAATCTTTTAAAAAATTCTCAGGACCAGATACTTTGAGCACAGTACGGATTACAAGTCTTTTAGAAGACAAAGATGGAAACCTGTGGTTTGGTGCGATGGGAAAAGGAATTTACCGCTATGATGGGAAAATTCTTACGAATTTCCTGAATAACAATGACCACCGTTTTAATCTTGGCAATAGCTATCAGATCATTATTGACATTCTGGAAGACAGGAACGGAAACCTATGGTTTAGCTCGTGGAATGGCGGCGGTGTCTGGCGCTATGATGGAAAATCTTTTAAAAACTTTCTGCCTTCGGCTGAGTATTATTCGTCCAATGAAGATGGAAGAAACATTGCCAATTCCACGCCAAAACCTGCTTATTCGCAAAGCACGGACAATATAACGGACGATATGATTTTTTCTATCACAGAAGATAAAGCAGGTAATATCTGGTTTGCCACCAGGAGGCACGGAGCGTGCAAATATGATGGAAAAACATTCACAAGTTTTACGAAAAATGAAGCTTTTGTAGATTATGGCGTATATTCGATTGCAGAGGATACAAAAGGAAATATGTGGTTCACTACTGACAAGAACGGCGTGTACTGCTACGATGGGAAGTCTTTTAAAAACTATACAACGAACGATGGCCTGGTTCAAAATTCCGTATTTAGTGTTTTGGAAGATAAGGACGGGAATTTTTGGTTTGGTACGAGAGGGTTTGGGCTAAGCCGTTTTGATGGGAAAAGATTTACGACATTTTCGGAATAAATAAGCGTGGAAGGTACAATTATTATATTGTGAAGGTTTTAAAGATGTTTTTAAAAGCCGGAGTTTTAAAAGACTTCGGCTTTTTTGTTTTTAAAACAGTTGAAACAATTCTACCAGGTTTGTAAAAAACAATTTGCGTAGCTAAATAGCTACACTTATATTTGTAGTCAAATAACTACAAATAACTTTTTAAAACAAAACTGTATGAATTTACGGCGGGACGTATTCCAGGCAATAGCAGACCCAACGCGGCGGGCGATACTTCTGCTGGTGGCCTCGCAAGCTATGACGGCGGGCGCAATTGCTTCTAATTTTGACACGGCACGGCCAACGGTTTCAAAGCATTTGCAGATACTGACGGAGTGCGAATTGCTTCAGCAGGAGCAAAATGGCCGTGAGATTTA
>DASPKH010000170.1:0-5801 GCA_035628175.1 Patescibacteria group bacterium | reverse complement strand
TTTTAAACATTTCATCTATACGATCATCACTTCTTCATCGCTTTCCATGCAAACGGAAAAACCAGCATCAAAAGCGATATTTTTAAAATCGCGCCAGGCAGAAACGGCAGCATCCCAACTACAAGTATATTATCAAAACCTACAAAAACACCCAGCCACGGCAAGCCAAAGAGATAGATAGACATTTCACCCAGAATGGCCGCTAAAGCAGCAGTCGAAGGCTTTTTATCCCAACCTCGCTCCGCCAAGCTTCCTGTCATAAAAGCAGCAGCGATAAATCCAATCAGATATCCGCCGGTCGGCCCAACCAGATGTGCTGCGCCTGTGCCACCACCAGAGAAAACCGGCAAACCGGCACTTCCCTCAAGAAGATACGCCATTACGGCCAAAGCACCGCGCTTACTCCCCAGCATCAGGCCAAGAAACAAAACGGCAAACGTTTGCCCTGTCACCGGCACCGGGCTGAACGGCAAGAAAAATTCGATTTGAGCCGAAAGCGCAAGTAAAATCGAACCGCTGAGTACCAGCGCAACATTGTAAATGTCTGAACGTGTTTTTGAAACGGGAGAATAAAAATCTGCAATTGTCATATGTTACCGTGAAAATTTTTAAAACATATTTCGAATATTAATATCCCAAAACCGGACTCAGCCAGCGCTCAACTTCATCTATACTCATTTCTTTTCGCTGCGCATAATCCTCAATCTGATCTTTCGATAATTTCCCAACCGGGAAATACTTTGCTTCAGGATGCGCAAAATACAGTCCGCAGACTGACGCTGCCGGGTACATTGCCAGCGATTCAGTGAGCGAAATATGCGTGTGGCCTTCTACTTCCAGCAAGTTGAAAAGCGTAACTTTTTCCGTGTGATCTGGCTGCGCAGGATAGCCGGGAGCCGGTCGAATTCCTCGGTATTCCTCGTTGACGAGCTCCTCATTTTTAAAAGCTTCATTCGGCGCATAGCCCCAGAATTCCTTCCGTACGCGCTCATGCAGATGCTCTGCAAATGCTTCGGCAAGGCGATCTGCAAGCGCTTTGGTCATGATGGAATTATAGTCATCGTGGTTCTTTTCAAATTCAGCAACAATTTTTTCAATGCCAATTCCCGCAGTTACAGCAAACGCACCAATGTAATCTTTAACACCGCTTTCCCTCGGAGCAATCCAGTCAGCAAGCGCGTAGTTCGGGATACCTGCAGCTTTTGCATTTTGCTGGCGTATCGTGTGGAAGACAGCCTGCGTTTCCGAGCGGTCAAAATCAGTTTTATAAACTTCAATATCGTCGCCTATGCTATTCGCCGGGAAAATTCCATATACAGCTTCCGCTTTTAGGAGATGTTCTTCAATGATTTTATCTAAAAGTGCATTGGCATCATTGAAAAGTTTCGTCGCTTCCACTCCATATTTTTCACTTTTTAAAATGTCTGGGTATTTCCCTTTTAATTCCCACGAAATGAAAAATGGTGTCCAGTCAATATACGGTCGCAAATCTTCCAGCGGATAATCTTTTAAAGTCCGCACGCCGATCTGAAGAGGTTCTGTGATTGGTACTTCGTTCCAGTCATATTTTGGCGCATTCTCGCGCGCTTTATCGATTTTCAAAAGATTTTTTTCTGACTGCTTTTTCGCGTGTTCTTCGCGAAGGCGTGCGTATTCAGTTTTAATATCGTCGGAGAATTTTCCGCGAGAATCCACACCAATCAGGCTCTGTACAACAGGCACCGAACGCGATGCATCGAGCACGTGAACAACCGGCCCGTCATACGCAGGCGCAACTTTCACCGCTGTGTGCATACGCGAGGTTGTGGCCCCTCCAATCAGCAACGGGATTTTTAAATTGCGACGCGTCATTTCTTTTGCCACATGTACCATTTCATCAAGCGATGGCGTGATAAGACCGCTTAGCCCGATTACGTCCACTTTTTCGTCAATCGCCGTTTGAAGGATTTTGTCTGCCGACACCATCACACCAAGGTCGATCACTTTAAAATTGTTACAGCCGAGCACCACGCCAACGATGTTTTTGCCAATATCGTGCACGTCGCCTTTTACTGTCGCCATAAGTACTGTGCCATTATTTTTTGACTCATCGCCTGAAATCGCCTTTTGCGCTTCGATATATGGCAGCAAGTAGGCAACGGATTTTTTCATCACACGTGCTGACTTCACAACCTGCGGAAGAAACATTTTGCCTGCACCGAACAAATCACCGACAACACTCATGCCGGCCATCAGGGGCCCTTCAATCACTTCGAGCGGTTTTTCAAACTGCTGGCGCGCTTCTTCTGTGTCCTCGTCAATGTATTCGACAATACCTTTCACGAGCGCATGTTTGAGACGCTCAAAAACAGGTTCATTTCGCCATGCCTCATCTTTTTCTACGACTTTGCCTACGCTTTTAAAAGTCTCAGCAAATTCCACCAGACGCTCGGTAGCATCAGGCCTGCGGTTTAAAAGCACGTCTTCCACTTTTTCAAGTAATTCAGGCTGAATATCCGCATAGATATCGAGTTGGCCGGCATTTACAATTCCCATGTCAAGCCCGGCTGCAATCGCATGATAGAGAAACGCCGAGTGCATCGCACGCCGTACGGGTTCATTACCGCGGAAGGAAAATGAAACATTGCTTACCCCGCCTGAAACCTTTGCAAAGGGCAGATTGTCCTTAATCCATTTTGTCGCTTTTATAAAGTCAACGGCATAATTATTATGCTCCTCGATGCCCGTAGCCACTGTCAGAATATTCGGGTCAAAAATGATGTCCTGCGGCGGAAAACCTACTTCCTTTGTCAGAATATCATAGGCGCGCTGGCAAATTTCAATACGTCGCTCATACGTGTCGGCCTGGCCCTGTTCATCAAACGCCATCACAATGACTGCCGCGCCGTAGCGACGCACTTTTTCCGCCTGCGCTTTAAAGTTTTCTTCGCCTTCTTTTAAGGAAATTGAATTCACAATTCCCTTGCCCTGAGAACACTTTAAACCCGCCTCAATCACGCTCCACTTTGACGAGTCAATCATTACGGGAACGCGCGAAATATCAGGTTCGGAGCCGATGAGATTTAAAAACTTCACCATCGCGGCTTCAGAATCGAGCATCCCTTCGTCCATATTGATGTCAATTATCTGCGCGCCGTTTTCCACCTGCTGACGCGCCACAACAAGCGCCGCTTCATAGTCACCGTTTAAAATCAGCTTGGCAAATTGCTTTGAGCCGGTAATATTTGTGCGCTCGCCGACGTTGACGAAATTTGTTTCGGGGCGTAATTCCACAGGCTCAAGTCCCGACAGGCGCAGGAACGGCTCGCGCTTTGGAATTTCGCGTGGTTTTAAAGATTTCACGGCTTCGTCCATCGCACGGATGTGGTCGGGCGTCGTGCCGCAGCACCCACCGACGATATTGAAAAATCCAGCTTCGGCATATTCTTTTAGAAAGCTTGCCATGTCCTGCGGCGTTTCGTCGTAACCGCCGAATTCATTCGGTAAACCAGCATTTGGATAAATGCTTACAAATGTCGTCGCAACTCGTGAGAGCTCTTCAATAAACGGGCGCATCTGCTCAACACCGAGCGCACAATTCAGACCAACAGACAGGAGATTTTCACAATGTGAAACAGAATTCCAGAATGCTTCCGTCGTTTGGCCGGAAAGTGTACGCCCGCTCATGTCTACAATTGTTCCCGAGAGCATCACCGGAAGCTTTTTGCCACCGTTTTTAAAGAACTCGGAAATTGCGAAAATTGCAGCTTTAGCAGTGAGCGTATCAAATATTGTTTCCACTAGAAGCAGGTCAACACCGCCATCCACGAGCCCACGGATTTGCTCTTCGTACGCTTCAACGACTTCATCCCATGTCGCGGCGCGGAAACCCGGGTCGTTCACATCGGGTGAGAGCGACAGTGATTTATTCGTCGGGCCGATTGCTCCGGCGACAAAACGCGGTTTATCGGGAGTTTTAAGCGAATATTCCACAGCAGCTTCTTTTGCAATGCGCGCGGCTTCAAAGTTCAGTTCGTACACAAGCTCCTGCATGTCGTAGTCTGCCTGCGCGAATTTATTAGAATTGAATGTATTCGTTTCGATAATATCAGCGCCGGCTGCGAGATATTCACGGTGAATTTCGCCGATGATTTCCGGCTGCGAGAGCACGAGCAGATCATTATTGCCTTTTAAATCATTTTCCCAGCATTTATGGTTCGGGTCACTATGGTCGTGCTGCTCGATGGAAAAGCGCTTGCCACGATATTCCTGTTCGCCGAGTTCGTAACGCTGGATCATCGTTCCCATCGCGCCGTCAATGATGAGGATTCGTTCTTTTAAAAGCTCGCGTATATCTGTAGTCATGTTTTAAAAAGTTCAATATTTGCAGAAAACACAAATATACGGAGAATATCCGAAGGGCTTTAATCGGATGAATAATTCCTTTTAAAAACCGGCAAAAAAGAGTATTTTTAAAAACTTTCCATAACATCAATTTTACAAGGTTATATATATGAACCGTTTTTTTACAGCTTCCCTCGCACTTACTGCAGCCCTCCTTATTGTAAGACCACTACCAGCATCCTCAGCAGAGGGTGATACGACACGCATTCGTGTTTTTGATAAATATCTCTGGACATGGCATGGCACGCAGGATCGTCAGGCGAAATTCCCTGCAGCTGAGAAAAAGTTTAAAAAAGTGCTGATGAAATATACGCTCACCTGTCCGGCAGGCGGCTGTGGCGAGTGGGACTACACAACAAATGTGTATTTCAGAAGGCCACTTGGAGTGATCGATTCAGTTTTAAAAGAATCTGTGAATTTTACAGTAAACGACAAGATTGTCGATACACTTGCATTTTCATACACACAGACGTGGCGTACGTATTATAATCCCGCAAAAAAAACTACTGATAGCACAGCACAAACAGGCATAAAGCTTGTTCGCTTTGGTGATGAGTCTGCCCCAGGGAAAATATTGGATACACTCACCGTCTATCCCGTGAATTACTGGAAATTCTATTACAGTCAGGGCAGCAATAAAAAAGTTGACTCTATTTATGTACACCCTGATACAACACTCTACCTGCGAAAATTTACCTACTATGAAAAGTTTGAAGTAAAAGAAGATATTGAACTTGGACGCTTTATTACCCCATATGGCAAGGGTTTTCCTCAGGGCTGGAGCTATACGTGGACATTTGATGTGACGGACTACCAGTACCTGTTGCATGATTCGCTGGAGATACGCTCTAAGTATGACGGTTATTCCCAGGGTTCGCTTTATACACTGGATTTTGAATTTATTGAAGGAACGCCTGCACGCGATGTTTTTAAAATAGATGTGATCTATTCAGGCGCTTTTGAATATGGAAACCCTTCAAAACCAATTGAAGATAATCTTCCACAAAAAACTGTTGAAATTCCAGCTGAAGTGCAGCAGACATTTTTACGGCTTATTACCACAGGACACGGGTTTAATAACACCGATAATGCTGCTGAATTTTCACAGAAAACTCATACAGTACATGTCAATGGCACAAAGCGTTTCGATCAGTTTCTCTGGCGGGACGATTGCGGGCAAAATCCTGTTTTTCCACAAGCGGGTACTTGGTTTTATAATCGTGCAGGATGGTGTCCGGGAGCTGAAGTCATTCCGTACGACTACCTTCTGACACCGTTTATTTCCGGCAGTACTGTGACAGTAGATTACAATATGCAGCCATTCACAAATCTGGTACTGTCTTCCCCGGCGACGTACATCGTACAGGGGCAAATTTTCCATAGCCGTACGGCTTTAAAAAACGACGTTGCAATTGCAG
>DASPKH010000169.1:0-6435 GCA_035628175.1 Patescibacteria group bacterium | reverse complement strand
TGGTCAGTATTACGTGCATTTACGGCACCAGCCACAATACATTCTACTGTTTCGCCGCCCTCATCAGGCTGAACAATCCACGTTCGGCTGGAAACCGCTACAACGCGCCCTCGTCCGGCAAGTGAGGAATCTTTTAAAAATTCCTTTTCACTTTTTAAAAGCGTGCGGTGGCGCGACTGTATACTACTTGCGCGATCGTTATCAATTTGGGTCTCCAGCGAGTCGAGTTCGTCCTTTTCTTTTTCCTTTAAATGATTCTTCTTTTTCATATCGCTTTATTTTTTAAAGACTTAATCCTATAATTTCTCAAACAGCAAAAGTTTTAAAAACATTGCCTTGTAATGGAATAATTTGTAAATTTACATCAGTTTTAAAAAATAACAGAGTTTTTTCCCTTGAAATACCGATGGACTTTTCGAGAGTTACCGGATGAACGTATAATTCACACATTAGCCGACAAGTTACAAATACCCAGAAGTCTAGCGTGCGTACTGGCTGCACGCGGTGTCAGAGACGGAATCGGGGCAGAAAATTTCTTTACGCCACAGCTTGAAAACCTTCATTCGCCGTTCCTCATGGACGGCATGGAAAAAGCAGTCGAGCGTATAGAATATGCCATACGGCACAAAGAACTCATCTGGATTCACGGCGACTATGATGTGGACGGTACGACCAGTACGGCCATGACACTTCAGTTCCTGCGAGAGCTCGGCGCTGAGGTGCAATACTACATTCCTGACCGTCTAAGCGAAGGTTACGGGCTTTCCACTGCGAGCATTACTGCCGCAAAGGAAGCCGGTGCGACGCTCCTGATAACGGTGGACTGCGGCATCACATCCGTTGACGCCGTTGCGCTTGCCAATAGTATGGGTTTCGATTGCATCGTTGTAGACCATCACAAACCCGGCGAGGCGCTTCCTGATGCACTTTCCATTCTCGACCCGATCAAGCCCGGCTGCAATTACCCTTTTAAAGCGCTCGCGGCCTGCGGCGTTGCTTTTAAGCTCTGTCATGCACTTGCCATTTCTCGTGGTGAACCCGAGCGCGCCTTCAACTACCTTGATTTTGTAGCAATCGCCTCCGCCGCCGATATTGTTCCGATCCTGGATGAGAACCGCATACTCATGCACTTCGGACTTGAAATTTTAAACACATTCCCCCGCCCCGGTTTTAAAGGTTTGTTTGAATGTGCAGGCATTGAGATTGGAACAGTGACTACAGCAAGCGTTGTTTACGGCCTTGCGCCACGCATTAACGCCGCAGGACGCGTTGGAAGTGCGCGCCGTGCGGTTGAAATGATGATCCAGAAGGATGAATTAGTGGCCTTCAGAATTGCGCAGGAACTTGAGCAGGAAAATCGCCGCCGTCGTGCATTCGATGAGGTTGCATTTGATGATGCTTCGCGCCGTGCGGACGTATTTTTAAAAGATAGCAATAAGCGTTCGCTCGTGCTGTATTCGGAAGACTGGCACGCAGGCGTCATTGGCATTGTAGCTTCACGCCTTGTGGAGCGCTTCAATATGCCATCAGTGATGCTGACGAAATTCGACGATTATGCAAAAGGTTCAGCCCGCAGCGTGCGCAGTTTTGATATTTTTTCCGCTTTAAAAAACTGTGAAGGCCACCTACAGGAATTCGGTGGGCATAAACACGCAGCCGGTGTTTCTTTAAAAATCGAAAATATTGACGCTTTTCGTGAGGCGTTCGATGAACAGGCACGCGGTGGAATTTCCCAGGAAATGCTCCTGCCGGAAATCGTTATTGATACCGAACTCCGCCTGAATGAGCTTTCGCCGGACTTTTTTCAAGTGATTAAAAAATTCGCGCCGTTTGGCCACCAGAATTTTAAACCGGTTTTTCACGCAAAAAATGTGACGTCGGCAAATGGCGTTCGCATTGTGGGCAATAATCATTTAAAATTCCGCGCGCTTCAGTCGAACTTTGCAATTGACGCAATAGGCTTTAATCTCGGTGATAAAATTGAGCATTGCACTAATGGAAAAATGTTTTCGCTGGCTTTCACTCTAGAAGAAAATACGTTCAATGGACAGACCGCACCGCAACTAAGATTGAGGGATGTTCGTCCTGAGTGACATTTTTTAAAGCTTTTAAGAATCGCACAACTCTTTTAAAAGCAAATAAATACACCACTTCACTCATAAAAACATGCTCTCAACGGAAACTGCTTTTGGCTTTTACGAAGAACTCACTGACATCATAACATCAGACGACATTTCAGAGCGCGAAAAGATTCTTCGTTGTAAAAGCATTTTGGGTGAAATTTATTCCGAGGTTCTAGCCGAAGAATTCCAGTTTTTTTCCAGCATCTATGCGCAGTCTGTCTATATTTTCGACAAATTTGCCGTTCCAGAAGCGCTCGTGCAGCAGCTTCACGCTCTCCGCATCTACTCCAACAAAATCTACCATAGTTCGATTGTTTTCCCAACAGAAGACGACGTGTGCGGTGCGCTTCAGGCGCTGTGTCAGTGCATTGCATTTTTTTCGACCACCGATATTCCTGCCTCGCTTTTAAAACATTACGCTGGACGTGCGTGCCTCCAGAATTCTGCCTTCAGAAAGAGCGCCGAAAAAGAAACTGTTGCTTTTATTGAAACCATTGTTTTAAAAGTCGGGAAACTCGACGAAACAACCGCTGTTCCCCGCTGCCCTGTGCGCCTGATGACGGAGGAATTTGGGCCAATTACGGTTGTGCTGAAAGACAAACTCGCAGCGCTGGGACGTGCGCTATGGAAAGGCGCGGCCGTCAATCTCTTTGATATTGAGGCAATTCCTGACCGCGAAAATATTTTTACAACGAACTCTTCAACGCTCGTTGTCATCGAGCCGGACGTGCTGATAGACGTAACGGAAATTGCCGAATGTTTCCAGGGGAATGGTTCAAATCCCAAGCTGTACTTTTTAAAAAAGTTTTTTGGCTCCGACCCAAGCGTGAGCATGGTAGTCGGAAATCTCGTAAATGCGTGTTTCGACGGCCTTTTAAAAAATCCCGAAGCAGATTTTGATGAAATTTTTGAGACGGCTATACGCTACAAGCCACTCCAGGCGCTCTATCTCATGCACAAAGAGCCGGGCTGCATTGAAAAAATCAAGCAGGAAGTGCTTAAACATTTTTTTGCTTTAAAAGAAATTCTGCCGCAATTTCAGTACGATTCTATCAGCGTAGAGCCGTCGTTCATTTCCGCGAAATATGGTTTGCAAGGGCGGCTGGACGCTATGTTTGAGTACGATAGTGATGAATTTCGCAAGACTATAATAGAATTAAAGTCCGGAAAACCACCTGCTCTCGATTATAATATTCAAACCTCCTCCGGTGGAGCATCAGCGCGTGGCCTCTGGCAGAACCACTACGCACAGACCACATGCTACAACCTCCTGCTAGACTCAACTTTCTCACACAGAACGGGTAGCAGCCAGATCCTGTACTCGCAGGCGCAGCAGCATCCTGTACGCAACGCGCCAAACATCGCGCAGCACAAGCAGGAAGTGCTCATTTTGCGCAATTGGATTGTCGCCATAGAGCGCATGATGATGAATAACTACTGCGCTATTTTAGAAACATTCACCACATCACGCTTTGGCATTGCGCCATCTTTTGTACAGGAAAAAATTCACACATTTGCGACTGTATACGAAAATCTCAGCACTCTTGAGCAAGAATATTTTCATGCTTTTCTCTCGTTTATTCTGCGTGAGCAAAATACAGCCCGCATTGGCGCTGGTATTTCAGGCGGTTTTTCTTCTCTCTGGAAAGCAACGCTTGATGATAAAATTGCACAGATGAGCATTCTTGCACATTTGGAGCTGGATGAAGAGCTTTCCGACTTTGAAAACCTTCATCTTGTTTTTAAAAGAACAAATACAACTTCTCCAATTTCAACTATTCGCAAAGGCGATATTGCAATTGTTTATCCGGTTTCACACGATGGTTCAGCTCATCCGCTGTCGCAACAGATTATTAAATGTTCAGTTCGAGAGGTTACTCCTACACATATAGCTATCAGTTTGCGCAACAAACAGGTTAATAAGGCATATCTAACAAATCACTTTAAATGGGTTATTGAACCTGATATAATGGAAAGCGGTTACGCTGGAGTCATACAGTCACTTTTCACTTTTCTAAAAGGTGATAAGTCAAAACGCGACCTACTCTTAGGCGTACGACCACCTCAGCAAATAAGCCCTCCGGAATTTTTTAAAGAACACCTTAGCAGCGAGCAAAATTACCTTTTACAGCAGGCACTTAGCGCAAAGGACTACTTTCTGCTTCAGGGTCCTCCGGGCACAGGTAAAACCTCGGTTATGCTCAAAACAATGGTGGAATATTTGTATCACCACACCAATGAGAATATTCTCATTCTTGCATTCACAAATCGTGCTGTTGATGAAATATGCGCAGCAGTTTTGAGAATTGCACCAGAGGTCGATTTCATACGGATTGGCGGCAAAGATACGACAGCTTTTAAAAAGAAGACTCTTGCAGACATTTCATCAGAAATTAGTTTAATCGATTTAAAGAAAAACATTAATAGAAAACGTGTTTTTATTGGCACTGTTTCCGCTCTCCATTCCCATTCAGAGCTGCTCACCTTAAAGAATTTCGATACAACGATCATTGATGAGGCGTCGCAGCTTCTGGAACCGCACCTGCTTTCAATACTTGCCGCATCAGGCCGTTTCATCCTGATAGGCGACGAAAAGCAGCTGCCTGCGGTCGTAACGCAGAAAGACCGCACGCAGATCAATGATTCTGAAGCTTTAAAAAGCATTCACCTCGAGCGTCTGAGCACGTCGCTTTTTGAGAGATTGCTGCGGTGCTGCAAAGCTAATGGCTGGCATCACGCCTATGGAATGCTCTCACGGCAGGGCCGTATGCACAGCGAAATACAGCACTTTGTCAATGAGCATTTCTACGAAGGGAAATTAGGCACGGTAAGCGATTGGCAGTTGGCTGATACACAGCATTTTGACGGAAGTTCTCGCGATGAATTCGAGCGAATTCTGGCAACATCACGTATGGTGTATATTTCCTCTCTGCCCGAAAAGCTGTTTAAAGTGAATAGAAGTGAGGCTGTCCTGACGGCACAACTTATAGACTGCATCCGACGAGTTTATGGTGAGGAATTTTCCTCACAGACCGTCGGTATTATTACACCCTTCCGCAGCCAGGGGGCCGAGATATACAGTGCGCTGCCGGAAGATATGCGCAGCGCGGTGAGCATTGATACTGTAGAACGCTTCCAGGGCAGCGAAAGGGATATTATTATTCTCTCATTTGCAGTGAATAAGAAAACGCATTTAAAAATGATCGAATCGCCGGTGCTAATTAACGCAGTGAATGTGGACAGGAAACTGAATGTAGCGCTTACCCGTGCACGTCATCACCTTATTATTCTTGGTGTTGAGACAGTTTTCAAAGAATCCGTCACGCTGTCTAGCCTTATTAGCAATTGTTTTAAAAGTGAAGTAATTCTAACTGAAGCAGTTCAGGATAATAATACCGCTTAAAACTTTAAGTGATTTAAAGTAAATTTTAAAGAGTATCACATGGCTGGGCATAGTAAATGGGCAAATATTAAGCATAAAAAGGCGGTAACTGACGCACGGCGTGGAAAAATTTTCACACGGCTTGTAAAGGAGATCATAGTTGCAGCGCGCGAAGGCGGGGGCAATCCTGATGCGAATCCGCGACTGCGTATGGCTATCCAAAATGCCCGCGCGCAAAATGTGCCCTCAGAGAATATCAAGCGCGGCATCCAGCGCGGCACGGGCGAACTGGAAGGCGTAAGCTATGAACAAATTATCTATGAAGGCTTCGCCCCAGCAAGCGTGGCAATTCTTGTGGAAACGCTCACAGATAACCGCAACAGGACGGTGGCCGAACTGAGGGCGCTTTTCAATAAATATGGCGGTTCTTTTGGTGAAGCGGGTTCTGTTGCGTGGAATTTTCAGAGGAAAGGCGTTGTGCAGTTTGACAGTAATGGCGCGTCGGAAGATGATATACTCATGCACGTGCTCCAGTGCGAAGCCGATGATGCGGAATTTTCAGATTACAATTCTGTTCGTGTGATCTCCCCTCCCGAGCAATTAGCGCAAACGCAAAAATACTTCGAGGAGCAGGGCTTTACGGTCTCCTCCGCTGCTTTTGAATATCTGCCGAATACTACAGCGAAGATCAGCGACACGGAGGATTTAAAAAAATTCACAAAGTTTATGGACGCGCTGGAAGATTACGACGATGTGCAGAATATCTTTTCAAATGTTGAAATTGATGAATCAATTGCCGCAGAAGAAGAGTAATTAAAAAAAGAATTTGCAAATTGGCGCAAGTCCTTGTATTTTTAAAAGACTACAGGCAAAAGTGCAGCAAAATAAAGTTAAAAAAAAGAGGATATTCATGCGAGTTTTGGGGATTGA
>DASPKH010000168.1:0-12985 GCA_035628175.1 Patescibacteria group bacterium | reverse complement strand
ATAGAAAATGCAGACAAAATAGCCCGGAGAAATATTCTAGTGAGAACGACTTTTTAGAAGTAGAGTATATAAGACCCTTATATTATAAAATAATTTTTTAAAAACCAAAAATTTTTTCAATTAAAGAAATTTTGTAGTTTTGAAGCTTGACTAGGAAATATACAATATACTTCTCACCGATGTAAATATTTGAAAATTATGGAATTTACTGTTGATTTTAATTCGACGGTCTTTGAAAATAAGCGCCGCAATGCTCGTGAACTTGCCGAAGTATCCAATGAGATCCGCAAGGATATAATTAAAATGCTTGTACTTGCTGAGTCTGGCCATAGTGGTGGCCCGCTTGGCTCTGCTGATATTTTTGCTGCAATGTATCTGGGAGGAGTAATGCGCCATGATCCAAAAAATGCCAAATGGGATAAGCGTGATCGTTTTGTGCTGAGCGCAGGACACATGGTACCGGTACAATATGCCACTCTTGCCAATGCAGGATATTTTCCAAAACAGGAGCTGAGCACTCTGCGGAAATTCAATACACGCCTTCAGGGGCATCCGGGAATTGATATGGGATTGCCGGGACTAGAGGCATCTACAGGATCGCTTGGGCAGGGTATTTCCATCGCAGTTGGTATGGCAATGACAGATAAGCTTGTGGATAAAAATGACCGCCGTGTTTTCTCACTGACAGGTGATGGGGAGATACAGGAGGGTTCTGTTTGGGAAGCAGCTATGGCGGCATCTCATTTTGGCCTTGATAATTTTTGCTGGATCATCGATAATAATGACTGCCAGATAGACGGGAGAATACGTGATGTAATGAATGTATATCCGATTGATGACAAATGTCGAGCATTCGGTTTTGACACGATCGTAGTTGATGGTCATAACTTTGATGAGCTTCTCGCTGCATTTGACCGGTTTATTGAAAATAATGAAAAAGGGACCGGTGTTCCGACAGCTATCATCTGCAAAACATATATGGGTAACGGGGTTTCTTTTATGAGCGATAAATTTGAATGGCACGGAAAGCCGCCTTCACCGGAGCAGGCAAAGATTGCACTAGAGGAACTTGAGCGTCTCCATGCTGAGAGAAAGAACTAAAGGGCTAATGCTGTGAAAGTAAATGAACTGAAGAAGCATCTAAATCTATTCTCTATATTACTTCTGGTACTTGCTGTCATGAATTTTTCATGTGAAAAGCACTCTGCACCAGAAAATAAAGGCAGTTCAACTGATCAGGAGAAGATAGATGAAGAGTCAATACGTAATCAGGGAATGAAAGATCCACAAACAAGTGATGCTTTTAAGCCTGAAGAATTACAAAGTTATCTACCTGATGTAATTAAGTCTTATAGGGGACTTCCTGCTTCGACAGGTACCGGTTTTCGTGAGGGTTATAGCTGGACCCAGGTCACCCGGTCTTATACTATTCCAACAGGTGACCTTCGGATCACAATCACAGACTATGCTGATATCGGAGATTTTATTCAGCCAAAAATACAACAGATCAATAAGCCATTAGCTGAAGAAGGTGAAACTACTCGGCAGATTTCAGGCTTAAAGGATGCAATTTCATACGAAGCTTGGAATTTGTCTAAAAAAAGTGGCCGCCTTGAAGCACTTGTAGCTAAACGCTTCTATATTGAGATTATAGCAACTAATCTGCCTGCTGAATTTTCTGGTCTTGAAGAGGTTTTAAAAGCTATTAATCTAGAACTGCTGGCTAAATTTCCTGCAAAAAAATAATTCTTACAAAGCATTAAAAAAATAAAATATATTCTTTAAAAACATGAAAAAACTTACTCTTCGCGGACAAAAACCTACACGTCACGGTTTTGGTGACGGACTTGTAGAGCTTGGACGCCGTAATCCAAATGTGATCGCTCTCGGTGGGGACATCACTGAATCTGTTCTTACATCGCTTTTTAAAAAGGAATTTCCTGACCGCTTTTTCTCAATCGGTATTGCTGAGCAAAATGCTACAACGATTGCAGCAGGCATGGCGCTTTCAGGAAAGGTTCCTTTTTTCGCGAGCTATGGTGCTTTCTGTGCTCTGCGTAATGCTGACCAGATCCGCATTTCCGTATGCTACAATGAAGCAAATGTAAAAATCGGCGGTGGCCATTCAGGGATCTCCGTTGGGCCTGATGGTGCGACGCACCAGGTGCTGGAAGAAATGGCCTTCTTGCGTGCACTCCCGCACATGACGCTTATTGTGCCATGCGACTATGACGAAGCAAAAAAAGCAACAATCGCCATCGGTGAAATGCATGGCCCAGCGTATATCCGCTTTGGCCGCTCACCCGTGCCACAATTTACAACTGAAGATACGCCGTTTGAAATTGGTAAAGCGCAGGTTTTCCGCGAAGGAAATGATGTTGCGATTGTTGCTTGTGGTGCTCTTGTGTGGGAGGCGATGATAGCAGCAGAAAAATTAGCAGAACATGGGATTGAAGCGCGCGTTATTAATAACCCTTCTATCAAACCATTTGATTTTGAAACGATCACAACAGCAGCACGCGAGTGCGGCGCAATGGTGACAGCTGAAGAGCATCAGGTACATGGCGGCCTTGCAGCAGCTGTTTCCGAGTGTACGGCAAAGAACTTCCCTGTACCGATTGAATTCGTCGGTGTGAAAGATACATTCGGTGGAAGCGGCGACCCAAATGAGCTAATGGTGAAATTCGGTCTTACGTGGAAAGAAATTTACGCTTCAGCGCTGATGGCTATCAAACGTCGCGACGAAGGTTTTACAGGTGAGGTTCGCGCGAATAAAAATGTGGCTTCATATGTGCCTGAGGAATTTACCCCGGCGACGGAAGCGCAGTTTGAATCGAAATAACCTTTATTAACAAATCTTTTAAAAAGGCTTTAAACCTCAGTTCTTTTTGAAAACTCTTACGCATGAAGGCGGCTTTTTAAAAAGTCGCCTTTTGCTTTTGTAACCATTTTGTAGATTTTAGTGTCATTAGCTTTAAACGACTTACAATCACAATTTTTAAAAAGCATGATGATTTGTGCCGCTGTAGTTCACCTGTTTCATTTTTAAAGAGTTTTTACAATTTATGAAGATTATCCAATCATCAATGCTTGGTATTTTAAGCGTGGGAACACTTCTCGCGCAGCAAACTCCGCCTACCGTTCCGCCGCAGTCCCAGTTCCCGGCACAAACGCCAATTCAGCAGCCAATTACGGAGCAACCTGGCATTACATCTACAGCAGCACAATCAAAGGGAGTTTCGCTTACAATATATAATCAGAATTTTGGTGTGGTGCGGGAGCAACGTGAGGTGGTTCTAAAAAACGGAAAAAATGTACTTCGGTTTGAAGATGTGGCGGCTCTGATCGACCCAACGTCAATTTCTTTTAAATCACTCACTTCGCCGAAAGATGTCGCTGTTCGGGAGCAGAATTACCAGTATGACCTGTTAAATCCAACGGCGATTTTAAATAAGTCTGTGGGCAAACGCATTCGTTTTCGGCAGCCGAAAGCGGGTGGAGGGATTGACATTCTTGAGGGAATTCTTTTAAATCCGCCAGATGTAGCGATGGAGCGCGGCGGCTCGTATAATCAGGGTTTGGTGATTCGCCTTGATAATGGGCAGATTCTTTTAAATCCGGTTGGTGAGGTTGTTCTTGATGAGCTGCCAGACGGGCTTGTTTCGCGGCCTTCGCTGCTGTGGAATATTGATTCAGACCGCGCTGGAACACACACGGCAGAAGTTTCCTACATGACAAATGGTATGACGTGGAAATCGGATTACGTTGCGGTGGTGAATGATGATGAATCGAAGGTGGATTTAACAGGCTGGGTAACGCTTGATAATCGAAGTGGTGCTACTTATCGTGATGCGCAGCTGCAACTGATGGCGGGCGATGTTCGCCGTGTGCAGGAAGAGCAAGATATGGGGTATCCAGTCGCAGATGGTGTGGCTGTAGAAACTCGTTCGGCAAAAGCACCGCAATTCCAGGAAGAATCATTTTTTGAATATCACCTTTACACGCTCGACGGCAAAACGACGATTCAGAATAACGAAACCAAGCAGCAGACGCTCATGACAGCATCGAATGCAAGTGTTATGAGGAAATTAGTTTTTGAAAATGGCGGGCATTATTATCGGCCATATGGAGGAAATCCCAATCAGAATAAAGTGAAAGTTAAGCTTGAGCTAAAAAATTCGCAGGAAAATAACATGGGAATGCCGCTGCCGAAGGGCAAAGTGCGCGTCTATAAAAAAGATGTACGCGGCAATATGCAGTTCATCGGCGAGGATTTGATTGACCACACGTCGAAGGACGAGGAAGTGCGGCTGTATATCGGCGACGCGTTTGATGTGGTCGGCGAGCGCAAACAGATGGATTACCGTAATATTTCTGACCGCGTGAATGAAACCACGTACGAAGTGACGCTACGCAATCACAAAAATACTGCAACGCCTGTTACCATCATCGAACACGCGTACGGCGACTGGGAAGTAACAAAATCCAGCCACAAACACACGAAAACTGATGGCAACACGCTGGAATTTGTCGTGGACGTGCCGAAGGACGGAACAGTAAAAGTTACATATACGATTCGCACACGGTGGTAATCTCGCGAGAACTCCGTAATTTTGCAGAAGTTTTTAAAGGCGTTTTTAAAAAGAACGCCTTTTGTGTTTTAAAAACTCACGATTTTACAAGAACTTTTAAAAAAATAGATTCATGAATACCGAGCCGATGTGGGTGGAACTGGAAGGCGCAATCGTTGACCGCGATTACCTGATTGACACGATTGCCGAAGTGCGCGAGGAGCGGCCTTATGAAAAAGTGAAACGAGCGGAAATCATTTCCAATGGCGATACGCACGTAAATTGCGAAATTTGCCTGCGCGTCCTGACGGAAATCCCGGGGCTGGACGTTGCATTTTATTCATTTGGAATCTGGCTATGTAGCTCATGCCACGAGAGATTTATCGAAAAGGAAGACTTTTTAAAAAGTGTTTCTGAATTACCGGCGATTGAAGACGAAGGTTGATTGCAAAGTTTTTAAAAAGACGCCTTTTAAAAGAATTCCCTGATGAAAAAAGAAGAAACGATAACATCGCCCGAACTGATAATTGAGATCGAAGAACAAATCATGCATGAGCTGGGCGCACTTGCTGATGAGCTTGGTGTAGAACTGTACGCCGTGGGCGGTTTTGTGCGCGACTACCTTTTAAAAAGGCCGCGCAAGGATATTGACTGCACCGTGGTTGGCGATGCGCTGCAATTTGCCGAAGATGTAGCAAAACGTTTTAAAAGCCACGCGGTGATTTACGAGCGTTTCCGGACGGCGCTGGTGCCAATTGGTGAATTTCACTGCGAATTTGTCGGAACACGAAAGGAGGAGTACGACGCGCACTCGCGCAAGCCGCGTACAAGCGAAGGCACGCTGGAAGATGATTTGCAGCGACGAGACTTCACGATAAATGCGATGGCGATTTCGCTGAATAAAAAAACATTGGGCAAATTCGTTGACCTTTTTGGCGGACGTGAGCATCTTGAGCAAAAGCTTTTAAAAACTCCGCTTGAGCCACATACGACATTCAGCGAAGACCCATTGCGGATGATGCGTGCGGCGCGATTTGCCTCACAGCTCGATTTTGAAATTGAGCCGGACGCGATGGAAGCGATGAAGGCAATGAGCGACCGGATCACGATTATTTCACAGGAGCGCGTAAGTGACGAGCTTTTAAAAATCCTCGCCGCGCCAAAGCCGAGCATCGGGCTGAAAATTCTGTATGACACCGGGCTTTTAAAACACGTTTTTCCGGAAGTGGAACGGCTGGCGGGCATAGATTTGGTGCAGGACGGCTCGCGCGAATATCGCCATAAGGACGTTTTTCTTCACACGCTTCAGGTGGTGGACAATGTTTCGAAAATGTCGGATAATGTGTGGCTGCGCTTTGCAACGCTGATGCACGATATTGCGAAGCCCAAAACGAAACGGTTTATCGAGGGAACGGGCTGGAGTTTTCACGGGCATGAGGAAATCGGCGCACGCTGGCAAGAAAAGATTTTTCGCCGGCTAAAGCTACCAATGGATAATATGCCATATGTACAGACATTGGTCCGTATGCATGGTCGCCCGCAGGCGCTTGTGGATGGCGGCGTGACAGATTCTGCGATTCGTCGTCTTGCAGTGCAGGCGGGTTCAGCTCTCGAGGATTTATTTACGCTGTGCCGCGCGGATATTACGACGAAAAATCCGAAATTGCAGGAGAAATATTTAAAAAATTACGAGCGAGTTTTTGAAAAAATCCGTGATGTTCAGGAGCGCGATAAGTTGCGCGAATTCCAGTCGCCGGTGCGCGGGATTGAGATTATGGAAATTTGCGATCTAAAACCGTCAAAGCATGTTGGTTATATTAAAATGCAAATTGAGGAAGCAATATTGGATGGGATTATTCCTAATGATTATGATGCTGCAAAGGAATATCTGCTTTTAAAAAAGGATGGTTGGCTTGTGGAGGCGGAGAGTTATAAGGCGCCAAAGAAAGCGGTTGGGGATGAGCTTTGAGCGGTGAGTGAATTTTAAAGTCGTTATTGCGATGAGTCTCTGAAGAAGCAATCTCTATATCAGAATAATGCGATGAGAAGTTGTAATGATTGTCACGGCGCGGAACCTCTCCTCACAATGACAGTTCAGAAAGATAGTTTTAAAAGGAAGTTTTTAAAAGGGGTTTTAAAAAAGAATTCATGGTTAATGTTTTTAAAAGAAGATTGTTTCCGGTTGTAATTCTTGCGGGAATTCTCGGTGCGTGCTCGGGCGAGACGTTCACGGGTGATGAGGCGAATATCCACGGCGGGATGTCGCGTGCGAATTCTTTTGAAAATTTTGAGCCCTTCGTCTATGGTGATTATAATATTGAATCATTTACGCCGAAGGATTCGAGTGGTGCACCGGTAGCTCCACTGGTGATTTCAAACTTTCGCACATACCTGGCGACTTTTAAAGGAAGTGTGATGCTGAAGTCGCAGCAGGGCGTTGTATGGGAAGCGGAATTGGATGGAAATGCGATAGCTGCGGCGGGCATGTGCACGGATGAGAAGCAGAATCTGTATGTAATTGCGAGCGATGGTGCGCTGTATTCGTTTGATGTATCAGGTACAAGACGTTTTAAAAAGCAGATTTCGAGCGGTGATATGAACCTCGTTCTGTTCCCGGATTTGCTGGCGATGAGCGACGGGATCGTGGCAGGAGCGAGCTCAGGTGAGGTTTTAAAAATATCGTTTGACGGGAAGGTGATCTGGCAGCGCGATTCGCCATTTGCGCCAACGGGCTTTGCGTCTGATGGCGCAGGTGTTTTTATCGGTTTGAGCGGGAATACATTTGCGACAACAGATTCGCTGTTGTACATTCAGCCAGATGGCAGACAGCTGTGGGAGCGGCCCTTTGAAAATATGCGGATAATCCATACGCCAGTGGTGAGCGGCGGAAAAATTTTTCTGACGGGGGTTCGCTCGGCGCAGAACGAGCGTATGCCGGTAGTACATGTGCTTGATATGACGGGTCGCGTGATGTGGTCACGCGAGCTGGCCGTTACACCACGTGGGGTATCAGTTGCGGCAGATGGGACAATTTACGTGGCGGGTTCTCAGGCGAGCGTTGGCGAATCACGTGGGGCTGTTACGTCACTTTCAGCGGATGGAAGTAGAAATTGGACAATGTTTTTTGATATGAATATTGTAACGCCGGCGATGATTAGTGCCGACGTTGTAGCCTGTGTCGGAACGAAAGGGCGTGCACTCGGGCTGTATGCATTGAATCGGACTGATGGAGAACTGAGGACAGTTCTGTCGCTAAGTGAGGCGCCACTACTATATCCGCAGCCCGGCATGTCGCCTGACGGGTCATTGGTCTTTGCGGGAAGTGAGCGCGCAGGCATTATTCGAACTGTAGAGGGATTGATGCAAAGATTGCGGGTGTTTTAAAAATTGTCTGAACTCAAATTTTTCAGATGTTGTGGGTTTCTCTGATTGGGGCAGTGCGGGATTTGTAGAGACAGATTATTACCTGTCTCAGCGGTGGATTTTTTTAAGGCAAATTTGCATTCGGGCACATTGCAATTATTCTTTTTGACACATTACAATTGTGCTTTTTTACTTTTTACTTTTTGTTTTCTTGCAATTTGGTGGTGTGATACGGATAATTATTCGTATCTACACCCTGAAGCACTGATTTTTATGGATTCTATAGATTTTAGAAGTCTGTATCGTGTTCTATCTTTTAAAAATCTGGGTAACCTGATTAATCAGTGGTTCAGACAAAAAGTAACGGGTTCTCAAGACGGCCGTCCACTATTGGTGGAATGTGGCAGAATGGGAAACATCAAATTCTTTTTAAAAGATTTTAAAAATTATGGAAGATATCGCATATACGATGGCGTAATTATGCGAATGTGGAGAAGTAACTAAAAAGCTAACCCTAGATTTTTTCGCTTAAATAAATATCTCTGAATAAGCCTTGTAATTTCCAGCTTTTTGATTAATTTTAGGGAATTGTTTTTATTTCTTATTGGAGGTTATATGCGATATTTCTTAGTAGGATTTACAAGTGCGGAAGGTGTTCACGGAAGTACCTTAATGGAATTTGAATCTTTGCCAAAAGAACATGAAATTGAACAGAATATTCGAAAGCACCTCCAGCAAAAAGATGTTACTTCATTAGTACAAATGACGAGTTTATTTGAATTTAAAGATGAATCTGAATATAAAAACTGGCGAGCAAATTAGTTCTGAAAATTAAAAGCCCATCTGAAAAGTTGGGCTTTTAATTTATTTCTGTTAAAATTGCTAATCTTGGTGTACGCGGTTGGGTTGTTTGAGATTTCTCGCTGCGTTCAGAATGATGATGTGAAATTTAATTTTTTAAATATATGAAATTAGAAACGGGACAGAACGCGAGTATTATTACGTATAAGGGGATTACGCCGTCGATTCATCCGTCGGTATTTTTGTGTGAAGGAGCGCGGATTATTGGAGATGTGGAGGTTGGCGCGGACTCGTCGGTGTGGTACAACACGGTGATTCGTGGTGATGTGCATTATATCAGGATTGGTGCCCGGACGAATATCCAGGATTTGAGTATGCTGCACGTAACGCACCAGAAACATCCGCTGAATATCGGAAATAATGTGACGGTTGGGCATTCAGCGATTCTGCATGGCGCTACGATTCATGATTTTGCGCTGATTGGCATGGGTGCAAAGGTGCTGGACAGGTGCATTGTGAATAAATATTCCCTTGTGGCAGCAGGTACGGTGTTGCGCGAGGGTTTTGAGGTGCCGGAGGGAACACTGGTAGCGGGCGTGCCAGGAAAAGTAATGCGTGAATTGAATGAGGATGAGCGCAAAAAGCTGGAGCAGTCGGCGCAAAATTATGTAAACTATGTTGCAGAGTATCGCGCACAGCTTCCGATTATTGAAAAGCAAAAGAAGGCAGAGGAAAACTCCCTTCTTCCAGAAGGATATTCTGGGACTCCAGCGCAGTAATTTGTTTCAACAGCTAAAAAAACCTCATGTGTTGTAAAAATGCGTGGGGTTTGTTGTTTTTAAAAGAATAATTATAAAAGATTTGGAATTAATCCACTTTTAAAAAGTGTTGTTGAGCGGCGTTTGATTTTTTAATAAAGAGAAAAAGTACCTGATATATGATACCGGACAATCTCGATCTTGAAGCACAATTTATCTCTATAATCCGCGAAAAGGTTGCAAAAAAGCGTGTGGCTAAAGCAGAGGTGTTCTGGCACCAGCTGATTTCAACGCGAAGCACGCCTCTGATAGTGAGCAATCGCGTGTACTTTTTGCATTATGGCGAGGCGGAGCGCGTGGAGGTGGCGGGCGACTGGTCGCGGTGGCGTCCGTCGGGTGACCTGGTACGTATACCGAAAACACAGCTATTTTTTAAAATGATGGAATTCCCCCATATTGCACGGCTACAGTATAAGCTGATTGTGGATGGAAACTGGGGAATGGACACACATAATTCGCAGTATTCGGAGGAAGGTTTCGGGCTGAATTCTGAATTTATTATGCCAGGTTGCTGCAACGAATCGTGGGTGACAATGCCAGAGCATGTTTTAAAAGCATTACCCGAGGTCTCTTCTTTTAAAAAAGGAGCGATTGAAAAATTCATGATCCAGAGCGAAATATTAAAAGAAGAGCGCGAGATTTTTCTCTACACGCCAACTTTTAAAAATGGTGTAGATAAGCAGAATCTGCCGTTATTGGTGATCCATGACGGCGCTGAGGCAATCTCCATCGGGAAATTCAATGATATTCTGGATAATATGATCGCAGCGGACGAATTGCGTCCGTGTCTTGCGCTTTTTATTTCGCCGAAAATGCGAAATGACGAATATGCGCTGAACGAGAATTATATGAATTTTTGTGTAAAGGAAGCGCTGGGTTTTGCCGTGAAGACCTGGCGCAAACGTGGGTTGGATATTACGGCGGATCCGCATGAGCGATGTATAACGGGGGCATCACTCGGCGGGCTGCTTTCGACGCTGACTGTTTTTAAAAACCCCGATATTCTGGGGGCGGCATTTATACAATCGCCCGCATACTGGTGGCAAAAGCGCGAGATCTTTAAAAAGCATTATTTTAAAAATGCTGATAAGTTGCGGGTAGTACTGCAAACAGGCACTGTATGGGATACGCATCAGAATACAGTAATGATGTACTCACTTTTAAAAGAGCGTGGCGCAGAGGTGTTTTACGAGGAATTCTACCAGGGGCATACGTGGGGAAACTGGCGGAGTAATTTTGCGAGCGGCCTGAAAAGCTGGCTCCCGAAGGAGAAGGGAATTGCCAAGCGAAAGGTTGACCTGATCTTTGATGATGAAGAATTGATATTAATATAAGGCTATGATTATAGCTACAGTTTCTTTTTAAAGCCGATGTGTAAAACTTTGCCTTTTATATTTAAAATTATACTTTCATTTCAAAAATATGCGTTTTCACACGAAAGTTATATAATTTTGTGAATGAACTTTCGTTGTAAAATCAATTATATTTTCCCGCCGCGAAGAAAAATTCCCTACCGTTAAAAATCTATAACTTTTTTAACAGTTGTAACTTTTTAGGGGGTTGATGTGTCTTTGGCATAAAGCGCGGATACTGTACGGTATTATACGCAAAAAGTTTCACGAAATTCAGATTAATTTTAAAAACAATGTCCCTTTTTAAAAACCATAATGCAGAAGAAGAGGAGCTGAAAAAAGCTGCCGAGGCCTTACGTGCCGGGAGCGCTGAGGCGTTTCATCTTCTATATGGTAAATACCAACAGAGCGTATATCGCTTCTGCCTGCGTATGATCGGGGACGAAGCTGCAGCAAAAGACGCTTTCCAGGAAACGTTTCTAAAAGTGTATGAACACAGGGCTGAATTTAAGGGGAATAATTTTTCGGCGTGGCTCTTTACGATTTCGCGCCACGTTTGCCTGAATTCACTTCGTTCTTTAAAAAAATTTGACTCTTTTTCTGAGGAAATTCATTCTGAAGAAACGATGGATAAAAGCGATGTGGGCATGCAGATGTATATTCAGCGTGCGTTGAGCCGACTGCCAGTGCAGCTGAGAGAAGCAATAATTTTACGGGAATACGAGGGATATTCCTACCAGGAAATAGCGGATATTGTGGGTGTTGACCTGTCACTTGCGAAAGTGCGCGTTCACCGGGCGCGGATTATTTTACGCCGGCTTTTAGCACCACTTGTTAAGGAAGGCCATGAATCTTGAGTTGTTAATATCAAAATACCTTGACGGCGACCTTACGCCTGAGGACGACCAGCTACTGCGGAAAATACTTTCGGAGGAGCCATTAGCGCGCGAGGAGTTTGAAGGTGCAGCGCTCCTGCATGTGGAGATGCAGCAAGACGCTGAGTCCATAGTACCTCCGGCTGATATTTTATCTGCAACGGAAGATATGATCATGATGCGTATTATGAATCATAGTATCCAAGATAGTGGCCGACCGACCCAGTTTTTAAAAATGTCGCTCAAGCGCCGGGTGGCGAGCTTGTTTTCTGTTGCGGTAATGCTCTTTACTTTTACGATTCCATTTCAGGATGGGAATGTGGGTGTAGTAGGCAATACTGCTCTGATGCAGGGTAGTTCTTCCGGAAAGCCAGAAGCCATGGTGGGAATTATTCAGAATGTAGTAGATTCTCAAAATAATGTAGTGCCCTTGAGATTAACTTCAATGAGGCCATTACACCAGAATTTCCTTCGCTCAAATACATTAAGCAATCCTGGAGAAACTGCCTCTCTAGCAGTGCTCTCTGAAACAGCTGACGTTGAAAATGAGATTGCAGCTCTACACGAATCCGCTGTGGTTATAAATCCGATCGCAGCAATGAGCGAAGCAATTAAAAATTCGTCGGGTGCAAAGCAATTTGGTGTATACAGTGATTATCAAAGCGACCGCTCAGCAGATATAGCCCTCCAGGCAGAAGGACGTACATCAGGTAATTCTGAAAAGGGAGATGAGGTGCAGGTAAGTACCTTTCTTGCGACAAATGTTTTAAAATCTTCCCGGGCTTCAGAGGCGGCTATTGCTTCGGTTTCGCAAAGTATTTCCTATGGCATAAATTCTAATGATCGTATCGGGCTAGAATTGGGATATACCTCATATACCTATGAAGGCAATGCAACCGTCCTTGTGCCAAGCACATCGATGATCTCAATGAACACCCCTGAATTTCTATCGAAAAAGAGTGATGGAATTCTTGTAAAGCCAAGTATGCCTAAAGATGAGTCGAAATCTACTACAAAGCCAGCCTGGAAAGAGGAGGAAGTTGCCTATACCGATCAAGGGCGTATGTATTGGGGAGCAGCTTTTTACGAGAGAAGAATAGTCCAGCAGGGAAATGCTTCTGTCCATGGCAGGCTTGGTATTGGCGGTTCCGGTGAGGGTGGTGTGGCTTATGGGCGTGTTTTTGGAAAATATGATTTTCTTGAGG
>DASPKH010000167.1:0-7064 GCA_035628175.1 Patescibacteria group bacterium | reverse complement strand
CTTTCCTTCGGAACGAAGTTATAGGAGCTCGCTGCGGAACAGTTACAACCGGTGTGGCAACAGATTCTTCGGGCTGAGCTACAGCCTGGCCTGAGCTGAAAACCTGTCCTTCTACAGTAAATGCATCTGAAACTGGAATTGTCTGTACGCGTAGAGGAGCGCCGGAGATAGAACTGGAGCTTACTAAAACTGTGATTGTATTCTGATTTAAAGAAAAAGCCTCAATTGGCGGAATAGGCACAACGGCATCCCGGTCGCCCGAGTAGCGGAACCTGTCGGAATTTTCATCAAAAAATGATTTATCAGCAAAAACTGAACCGTTAACTTTTTTAATACCAAGCCGCGAAACCTGGTCGGCGAGCATTTCAATATCGCGAACATTTAAAAATGCATCACCACGACAAACAATATGAATATTGCCATCTAAAACGCCGTTTTTTAAAGGGCCGTCTGCAAAAACGCTGGTTCTGGCTCCAACCGTATCCATTGTATGGAATGCCGCGTACGTCGAAAAAAGTTTAGTAGTGGATGCCGGTGTCAGAAGTTGGTCGCCGTTTTTCTGGTAATAAAACCTGCTGTGATCAACAGAATACACTGCTGCGCCATATTTTGCATTATTCAAACCGGCATTAGCAAAAATTCCATCCAGTCGTCTCCGGAGATTTTCTACACCATAGGTTAGTGGTACGGAATTGCTCTGATCTGTGGAGTCAGCTTCAAATGTATCGTCCTGAATTTCCTGGCTGCTAACAATAAATGTAAATGAACCAAAAATCGTGGCAATAAAAAGATATTTACGGAGCCATTTGCTCATTTATTTCCTCTGAAAATCGAAGTGAATGTGACAATTTTTTAAAAATTTCTCTTTAAAAATTATCCACAAACGGATGTTTTTAAAAGAATTACCGTGCTGCGAGGTAATGGAGAACACAAAAAAAAAACGATTAGTTTTATGGAAGCTGCATACTTTTAAAAATTTTTTTAGCAATTTCCTTTGGGGCATCGTCAAGCCACCGGATCCGCTCGTCACGACGGAACCACGTTATCTGGCGCTTGGCGTAACGGCGTGTACTTTGCTGCATTTTGGCTAATGCTTCGCCGGCATTCATTTCGCCTTTTAAAAAAGCGATTGTTTCTTTATAACCCACCGTGTTCAGCGAATTAAGCTTCTGGGAGTATCCCATTTTTAAAACGCTCTCCGTTTCGTCGATAATCCCATCACGCCACATTGCCTCGCAACGTCTATTGATACGATTGTAAAGCATTTCGCGCTCGGGCCTGATGCCATACAACTGCGTTGTGAAACTACGTTGCTGTTCACCGCTTTTAAAAGCTTTTGAAAATTTTTTTCCTGAAGTTTTAAAAAACTCCAGTGCGCGGAGAATTCTGCGTGGATTCTTGTCTAAATACATTTCAGCAGCGTCCGGATCAGTTTTTAAAAGCTCGTCATACAGAGCATCGCGGCCCTCTGTTTCTAATCTTTGCTGCAATTTACTGCGGATTTCTGTGCTTTTCTCCGAAGGATCTTCGAAAAATCCATCACAGAGCGCCTGTACGTATAGCCCTGAACCACCAGCAATTATCGGAACAATACCATTTTTTAAAAGCTCTTCTGTTTTTATAGCGGCCTCAGCACCAAATTTTCCTGCACTGTAATATTCATCCGGGTTTTTACAATCAATGAAATGATGCGGAAATTCAGCTAATTCCTCTGAAGAGGGTTTTGCCGTGCCAATATCGAGGTAGCGAAAGACCTGCCGCGAATCAGCTGAAATGATTTCAACCGGGACGTGATTCTTTAGAAGCCGGGCAAGCTCCAGCGCCGTGGCGGTCTTGCCGGAAGCTGTCGGCCCTACAATAGCAATAACAGGAAGCTGCAATGGAGGATTCTTTTAAAACTTCTTAAAAATGGTCATTCTTTGGCCTACATCTGCCAGCCTTCTTGGCCGATAAGAGGGACAAATTTAAAATCGCCATACGGCATATCGCTGAATTTTTGCTGGCTGATCCTTTGAAAAACGTGAAGCGTTTGTGAATCTTCATCACCGATAGGGATCACGAGTCGTCCGCCAATAGCCAACTGTTGTTTTAAAGGTTCAGGAGCAAACGGTGCCCCAGCTGTAACAATTATTCCATCATATGGCGCATATTCGGCCCAGCCAAGCGTCCCATCACCATATGCCATGGCAACAGTAATACCAAGGTCTTCAAAAAGTTTGCCCGTTTTTTCAAAAAGGTCCTGCTGGCGCTCGACGGAAAACACATGTGCGCCAAGCGTTTCAAGGACAGCCGCCTGATAGCCGCTGCCGGTGCCGATCTCAAGTATCTTCATGCCTGGATGTATATGGAGTCGGCTCGTCATAAAAGCAACAGTATAAGGCTGCGAAATTGTTTGATTGTTGCCTATTGGTAGCGCACAATCTTCGTATGCGCGGTGTTTAAAACCCGGATGCACAAAAAGTTCGCGTGGTACAGTACCGATTGCTTTTAAAACATGCTCATTATTAATGCCTTTAGAGCGAAGATGTTCTACCAGCTGCGCGCGCGGCTCTGCATATTGATCTCGTACTGGGCGTGAACCGGATCTCATTATAAATATTTTCCTGGAATACTTTTAAAATGGTTTGAAAAACTAAGGTACTTTTGAAAATGACAACTCTGGATTTTAAAAGCTATACAGCAGCTGCAAGTTCCTGGAAAGAAAGTTTTCGCTGGAGAATGCCTTTGAGATCGCCCACAGGAATATTCATCGTGAGCACTCCTTCATGCGCAATAGAAATGCTGCCCGTTTCTTCTGAAACGATCAGTACCACAACATCAGCATTCTCTGAAATACCCAACCCGGCGCGGTGGCGTGTCCCGAGATTGCGGTTGCCATGTTTTGTCACATTGCTCAGCTGCAAAACGCAGCGTGCGGCGACGACCGTCTGGCCTTCGATAACAACAGCGCCATCATGCAAAGGAGATCGCGGATTAAAAATAGACATCAAAATCTCTTTTGAAACAACCGCCTGGATCGGAATTCCTGTGTCAATGGTAATCTTGACATTTTGTGTACGCGTAAAAACAATCAGCGCGCCAACATGCTTTTCAGCCATGTCTGCACAGGCCTCTACAATATCATCAAGTGTTTCGCCAATATTCTCTTTTAAAAATATGCGGAAGATTGGGTTTCGTGTCAGCAACAGCAGCATACGGCGGATTTCGGGCTGAAAGAGGATAATGAATGCAATTCCCCAGATACCGGATATAGCATTCATTATCCAGCTTACTGATTTTAAATTAACGAGGTTAGTGCCGAACGACAGAAAAAGCATCAGCACCAGTCCAAAAAGGATTTGGATGGCAATTGTATTGCGCAACGCACGGTAAAGCCAATAGAATACAAACGCAACGATCATAATATCAATCAGATCAATAAGCGTAAAATCTATAAAGCCCAGGCGAAAAAGATCAATCATTGCCGTTTGCCGATTCTTTTATAAACATGTAAAGACGGGTTTAAAAAACTATTGCTTCTGGGTCTCATTTCTTGGCCTGCCATTTCTGCCATCACGCGGTTCTTCCAACTTCTCGTAAGCGTTGATGATTTCGGCCACGAGGCGGTGACGTACGACGTCTGACTTGTCGAAATACACAAAATCAATGCCCTGTATGCCTTTTAAAATATTTTGCACTTCAATCAGGCCGGATGGCATCCGGTTTGGCAGGTCTATCTGCGTTACATCGCCCGTCACGATTAGTTTTGAATTGCGGCCGAGCCGTGTCAGAAACATTTTCATCTGGGTAGGTGTCGTATTTTGTGCCTCGTCCAGAATAATAAAGGAATGATTAAGTGTGCGACCACGCATGTACGCAAGTGGGATAATCTCAACGATGCGCTTTTCGATCATGCCTTTTAATTTATCAGCTGTCACCATTTCGCTTAGTGCATCGAGCAAAGGGCGGAGATAGGGGTCAACCTTTTCACTTAAATCTCCTGGCAAAAAGCCCAGCGATTCACCTGCTTCAACTGCCGGACGTGAAAGGATGATGCGCTGAACGTCATTATTGCGCAACGCAGCAACGGCCATGGCAACGGCAAGGTACGTTTTCCCCGTTCCCGCCGGGCCGACACAGAAAACGACATCGTTTGTCTGCACCTTCTTATAATATTCTTTCTGGCGCGGACTGCGTGCGCGGATCACGTCCTTTTTAGCAAGCAGGATTACTGAATCAAGATCGTCCTGTGGCAGTACACTCATGTCCCGGCCACCATCCACGAGGTCAATGACCATTGTAACGTCATTTGTAGTGAGCTTACCGTTTTTGCGAAGCATGTAGAGCAATTCTTGGAAAATTGTTTCGATATTTTTTACTTCACGCGGCTCGCCACGTACGATGATCGCATCGCCACGAACGGTAATACTCGATTCAAACTTGTTTTCAATTAAATGAAGATTAGTATCATTAAAGCCAAAAAGAGAAAGTGGGTCGGTGTCACCGAGCCGGAGCTTCTTCTCTACGATTTCCATGCAATTCCTCTGAAATGGTGCGGAATTTATACGAAGTATACGTACATTTTTTAAGTTTTGATCTCTACAAAATCGTAACAGCATTCTGCTCTGAATAGTTTTAACAAATTCCCGTGTTTTGTGAGATTTTCTGCTGCGTTTTAAAAATACAAAAAAACCCTGCTTCAAAAAAAGAAACAGGGTTGTTTAAAAAGATTCTTTAAAAAAAAGAATTATTCGCCGCGCTCCTGAGTTGTTGCAGCTGCTGCGCGTTTAGTGCGAAAGTAGCGGCGCTCGGCACGTGTTTCCTCATCCGTTTTTGGGCCGGCAGCAGGGATTGTTAGTTCCTGTCCGGGAAAAATGATGTCAGGATTGCGGATAATGTTTGCATTTGCCTGCCAGATTTTTGGCCACTGGAATGGATCGCTATAGATCTCCTGGCGACCGGAAATATTCCACAAGCAGTCTTTATTTTCTGCCCAAGTACCTACAGTGTAGGTGTTGTTTGGTTGCGTCCGATAAAGGCCGCGGATCTCATTCGCTGCCGCGATAATACGGTTGTAAAATTCAGGAATAAGTGAAACGCGCTCGCGGCGAAGTGCATTCAGGTCATTTTCAAGCTGCTGTACATCTGCACGGCGTCCGGCTAGAACGTCGTCACTGAGGGGTTTCATTTCGCGGATACGGCCTTCGATAACACCAAGGCGCTGGCGGAAGTTGGCAAGGTCAGCTTCAGTCGCGCCGAGGAGCCCAAGCAGCTGATCGTTACAATCTTTTAAACTTGCAGCCTCCTGTGTCAGACGTCCCTGTGCAGAAGTTACCCGGCCTGAAAGCTCGGTTGAGACACGGTTTAAGCTATCCACACGGCCTCTCCAGATGCTGAGGCGGAAATCAGCCTCTTCTTTGGTAAGAAGCGAATCGGGGCGGGGCGGATCTACTGTTACCTGCGCCATCATTGGACTTGCTGCAGCCATGAAAAGCGATAAAAATAATGCTTTAGTATATTTTTTCATTGTATTGATTACTCCGTGCTTTTAAAAAATATTTTTAAAAGTTGTTTTTAAAGTGTAATGAACACGCCAATTAGCGGCGCTTTGGCGTAGTAGTGGTAGATGTCCCCGAACCTTTTTTCTGGGTAGAGGTAGTTGTTGTATCACGTACGGGCTCGGTATAGTCCGGCCATACATTTGGCCAGCGATTCAGTTGCTGCTGAACAAATGCCCTGTCTTCATTACACTTACGCACTTCTGCCTGGCGGCGTGTGAACTCGCCCTCGATACGCAGCCTGTCGGCCTCAGAACTTGAAATTTGCTGGCGTAGCTGGCTTTCACGCGCCCGGAGGTCGCGGAGCTCGCGGAGCTGCTCTTCGGTGATTTTGCTGGTACAGCCGCTAGCAAAAAGCGACGCCGTAAGAGCAAAAGCAGCAAGAGCAAGATGTGCTTTCTGATTTTTAAAACGCATGGTTTCTCCTGATAATCATTTGAAAAAAACTATTGTAATAATTGAGTAATAGTAGTCTGATTCATTTTCGCAAAGATATAATATTTTCTTTAAAAAAAACCGTAAAAATCTTGTAAAATGGCGGTGTGCGGTATGTTTTTAAAAGAAGACCGGTTGCCTTTCCAGTGTAATTTCGTGCAATACTTTGCATTAAAAGAAAATGTTCCAAAAGATATAGAGTTATAGAAAAAGTATTTTTTTGACGTCTTTTAAAGGTTCTATTTCTCATTTTTTCTTTAAAAAACAATTCCTGTTCCCATTTTCAGCCAATTCCCACAAGTTTTTCGTAAATTGCATTCTTTTAAAAATATATAATTCGAGAACTCCGGTTTTTACAAACATCAGATGGAAACGCAACTCGCAAAATCGTATACTCCCGCCGAATCAGAACAAAAGTGGTATGTCAATTGGATCAATGAAAATTACTTCGCTCCGCGTGAGGGTTCGGGTGCCTACAGCATTCTCATGCCACCGCCGAACGTGACAGGCATCCTTCATTTCGGCCACATATTAAATAATACGCTGCAGGACCTCTACATCCGCCGCAATCGCATGAAAGGCAAAAGCACGGTGTGGTTTCCGGGGCTGGATCACGCAGGCATCGCCACGCAAACGAAAGTGGAGCAGGGCCTGCGCAAGGAAGGAATTTCGCGGCACGACCTCGGGCGCGAGGAGTTTTTAAAACGCGTGTGGGAGTGGAAGGACAAGTACGGCGGTGTGATTTTAAAACAGCTCCGCACACTTGGAGCCTCACCTGACTGGGACAGGACGCTTTTCACGATGGACGAAAGTGCGTCGAATGCCGTTCGCGAGG
The DNA here is from genome assembly GCA_035628175.1 of Patescibacteria group bacterium. Lineage (GTDB taxonomy): Bacteria > Bacteroidota > Ignavibacteria > Kapaibacteriales > DASPKH01 > DASPKH01. The sequence goes on along the minus strand of DASPKH010000167.1, from coordinate 257 downwards.
TGTTCATCAGGCTTTTTGACGAAGGGCTGATCTATCGTGGCAAGCGCATTATCAATTGGTCGCCAGTGGCACAATCGGCGCTTTCAGACGAGGAGGTGAATTTTAAAGAAGTAAAGGAATATATGTACACGCTCCGGTATTACATCGAGGGCATGGATTCCTACATCTCTGTGTCTACTGCGCGCCCGGAAACGATTTATGGCGACGTAGCGGTTGCCGTGAACCCGAATGACGAGCGTTTTAAAGCGCTCATTGGA
>DASPKH010000166.1:0-4580 GCA_035628175.1 Patescibacteria group bacterium | reverse complement strand
GGCGGTAATTTTTACAATGATTGGTACGGAAAGAACCGATATACTCAACTAGACAATGCAACTATCAAAGCTGAGGAAAGAGGACTATTTCTACTCTATCAATTTGTTACTGACAGAATAAGATATTTAAAACACAGTATACCTGAAGATACTCAATTTGTAAATCTACCAAATCTGGAAGAGTTGGGTGACTTAGGAAAAATTCTACTTAATAATGATCCAAAACGAGTGCTATTTAATGCACTGCTACCATTTGCTGTTGCAGCATTAGAGCACTTCTTTAGTCGAAGCTTTGTAATTCTCATGTATTCCCCACGTGGTCAAAGGAAATTAAGTGAAAAACAAGGAAAAATAGATTTTGCGGATGCTTTTGCCTTATCTAAAGGTGAAAAAACTCTTGAATCTATTATTGCTGATACATATAGTTTCCAAAATATAAATAGCATTCATAAAGCATTTTCAGAGTGGCATGAAATTGATTTTTGGGCAATATTGCGTACAAAAAAGCATAAGCGTAAAACTATTGATAAGAAATTAGAAGAATTAATTGAGGGTAGACACGGGATTGTCCATAGATTTGAATTTGATTTTGAAATGAATAAGAAAAAGTGTGATGAAGTTTTTGACTTTATTCTTACAGTTATTGAGGCTTTTGTTGATTATTTGGAAAATGAGAGCGATTTGAAAATCAGGGAATTTTAAATTACCAGACATGCAAACACCCGAAAACTACATCGAGCTCAACCGCCAGTCGTGGAATGCGCGCATAGGCGTTCACATCGTGTCCGAATTTTACGACGTGGACGGCTTTTTACAAGGTGCGTCGTCGCTGAATGACATTGAGCTAGAGCTGCTCGGCGACGTTGCGGGGAAACGGATTCTGCATTTGCAGTGCCACTTCGGGCAGGACACGCTGTCGCTGGCGCGGCTTGACGCGGACGTGACGGGCATTGACCTGTCTGACCGCGCGATAGACGAAGCACAAAAGTTGAATGAAGAGCTTGGCCTTTCGGCAGAATTTATTTGCTGCAATCTGTATGATTTGCCTGAGCATCTGAACGCGAAATTTGATGTTGTTTTTACATCGTACGGCACAATTGGTTGGCTGCCGGATTTGCAGAAGTGGGCACAAATTGTTGCGCAGTTTTTACAACCAGGCGGGAAATTTGTATTCGTAGAGTTTCACCCGGTGGTGTGGATGTTTGACGATGATTTCAAAGGGCTCAAGTATTCGTATTTTAATACCGGCGCGACTGTCGAAACAAGCAGCGGTACATACGCCGATGCTTCGGCGCCAATTGAAACAACAGACGTTGGCTGGAATCATTCCCTTTCGGAAGTCATCTCAAGTCTCATTGCACACAGACTGGTTATCCATGATTTTAAAGAATACAATTATTCGCCGTATGCATGTTTTAAAACGGTAGAAAAAATCGGCGAGAAGAAATATATCATTCCGCAGTTTGGCGGTAAAATTCCGATGGTATATTCGGTTGTGGCAGTGCGGCCTTTTTGAGTTCACGTTTGCTTTCTTGTTTCCTCTTTAAAACATCCAAAAACTTCTGGCCTGTCAACTTGCTCTCTATCCACGCCGGATAATTATACTTTTTTAAAAAAGCGGCTTCCTGTGGATCAGCACTTAGTACTCTGATTTCATCGTATAACGCTTGTAGCCACCGCCGGAGCGCGACTGTATCATCTATTACCGAAAGCCTGCGGATATGTCTTAAAAAACATTTTTCAAAAGCAAACAGCTGTTTCCTTTTTAAAAAAGCGCGATAGGTGGAGCGAATAAGGTATTCCAGCAAATCGAAATTGCCAATCTCGTAATGAACGATAAGATAGAGCAGCCGGACGTTATTTTCAAAATACGGATGCTGTGCAAGATCGGGCCGCGCCAGCAGTATATTCAGTTTTTTTAAAGCATCGCCATAGCGCCCGACCGCAAAATATGCATACGCAAAATTTGAAAGAAATTTCAGCTCAATGGCAACGCCATAGGAGGCGAGCTCGTGTGGATATGTCCCGGACAGCTCATTATACTGCAGCTCAAACTCGGCAAATCTTTCAAACTTCAGTGTGGCAAGCGCGTAATTCTGTTCAATGAAAAAAAGAAGAATTTTTTTAAAAGGGAGAAATTGCGCGGGGACCTCAGTCTGCTTTAATGTCTGAATACTTTGCAGAGCTTTTTCGTAATTTCCCTGTGCGAGCTCAATAGCTGAATATGTCCTGAGTTCACTTAGGTACGCCAGCGTCTGTGTTTGTATAAACTGTGGGTATTCATGAAAAAGCCCGACTGTTGCCCTGGCATTTTTTAATTTTTCGTCGCCGTTATTTTTCAGCGTATTCAGCATTGTATGGGCAAAGTAATACCGCAGCTTTGAGCTGAATGAGGTTGCCTCCCGAACATCTTTTGCGTACTTTTTTTCAATCTCGTTTATCTCTGCAAAATCCTCGGGCGAACGCAGATAGCGCTTATTCTCCGTAATAGCGCGGACCTGCTCGGCAAAATATCCGAATTCGTACATATTATTAAATTTATCCAGCACATCCCGCCACTCGCGAAACATTTCTTCCCGGTCTTTCCACGGTAGATACGCCTCATCGCCCAGAATACCGAGCAGCTCATGGAAAAGGTCGTACTGTAGAGCAAGCTCCTTTGCTTTTACGATCAGCTTTTCCGCCTGCCGGTAGAGCCGTTTGCTGATAAGGGTTTTAATATCACGCCGTAGCGCCAGTACTTCCATTTCCGGCGAAACCTCTGTACCATAATTACGCAGGCTGCACAGGATCATTTCGTACAGGTATTCCTTCGTAACGCTAAGCCGCTGCGCGAATTTGTCATTTTTAAAAGTCTCTTTCAGAGCCTGCTCATCATATTCATGCTGCCTGTCAATTGCTTCAAAAAGGCGAAGGTAATTTGCGTCCTTTTCATATTTTCTTGCATACAGTTTGAAAAATCGCTTTTCGCCTTTATGCAACGATTTTATCAAGAGAAAAAGATCATTTGCGGGCTTCATAAAACCTGTTTTTTAAAAGTATGTGCATTACGATAAACCATTGGTGTTGCTTGCTTTAAAAGATTGCCTACCTGTAGGTTCAGTATTTGAATTCCTGCAGGTCGCCGCTTTTATGGTTAGATTTTTAAAAACCTCTGCTGCTAAATTAGCTGTAGAAGTTTACGCGTAAGAAAAGTCACGACGCCATTTCGTTACATGGTTTTTAAAACCTTTTTTTCTTTTTCTTAAAAGTCTGACACAGAAGTAGTTTATCTCTTAAAAAAATTAAAGGAACACATATGAAATCCCTTTTTCTTTCTTTCCTCGCCTTTATAGCCATTTTAACAGTCCAGGCCACAGCTCAAATCACATGGACGAGTTTGAACGCACCGGTACAGAATGTAGAAGGTATCGCAGCGAGCAACGACGGTCATATTTTTGCCGGAACTTTTGCAGGCCTCTTCCGCTATTCTCCGGCAGCCGGCACATGGCAGAAATTGAGCATTCCAAATAATATAGCGCGGTCTGTCATTATTACCCCGCAACATCAGATACTCGTAGCAACAGGGGGGCTGCAAATCTACAAGTCTGAGGACAATGGTGATACATGGACCAAAATCCTCGATAAAAATGATGGCGATCAATATCGCTTCTGGCGGCTTGCACAAAGCCAGAGTGGTCAATTGTACGCGGCAGCATCACAATATAAGGGCGTTTTGACCTCCACAAATGGCGGCGCTGACTGGGTAGAACTTAACGATGGGCTTGGGCCAGCGAACCGTGATGTAAATGATTTCAAAGTGGATGTAAAAGGCCGGCTACTGCTTTCGACGGAAGTGAATGGGCTTTTCTGGTATGATGTCAGTGCAACAACATGGAAAAACTATCCAATCCCACGCGCTGGCGGACTGCATTCGCCAGTGTACAATGCCGTAACGCACCCAAATGGAAATATCCTTGCTTCGCGCTCCGGCGGCAGCTTTATTTCACAAAATAATGGTGCTACATGGACACAATTTGCCAATGGCTCCGGTTATCTCGGTCTGCTTGCCGACGGAAAGATTATTTTGGTAGGAGGGACCTCTGCATTTTACTCTTCAAACGGAGGTCTTTCATGGGTTGATGCAAGTGCGGGTATGAGCGCTTTCGATGCCATTCGCAACATTTATCCTGCTCAAAATGGTGACTTTTATCTTGCAACAAATTCAGACGTTGTGAAAGGCAGCTTTACCACGTCTTCCGTCGAAAATTTCAAAAATGAACTTTCACTTTCAGCATTTCCGGATCCCTTTACAGATTATGTGAATATCGCATTCCAGCTTTCAGCTGCCGAACATATCAAAGTAACAATCTACAATACACTCAGTGAACAGATTGCAGTACTTGCAGACGGCTATGTAGAAGCTGGCGCGCAATCCTTTACGTGGGGAGCCTCAGATTTTCCGCCCGGAACATATTTTTATGAGATTACAATTGGTAAAAAGCGGACATATGCTAAGTTTTTAAAATTTTAATATATAAGGAATCTCACAAAGCGAAAAAGGTGGTTGCAGATGAAGTAAAAAAAATATAAATCTTTTA
>DASPKH010000165.1:0-4738 GCA_035628175.1 Patescibacteria group bacterium | reverse complement strand
AGCGCCGGTTTTAAAAACGCGGGAAAATGGCTTGTTTATGGTGCAGGTGTACTCGTCGCCGTCGCGCGAGGATGCCGAAGACTGGCTAGGCCGCCTGCGTGAGCGCAATGCAGGAAATGCCGTAGTGACATCGCAGATGATTCGTGGAAAGGAATGGTTCCGCGTTCGGTTTGGTTCGTACCCTACGCGTGCTGAAGCAGAAAATGCGGCTTTAAAACTTGGTTTTGCACAAAGCTGGATAGTGCAGGTTCGATAATTTACAATGGAGAATACACAATGTCACGTACATACACAGAAGCTCCTGAAGTGAGACTTACGATTTCATGGGATAAATTTCTCATGAGGGGATTCGTGATTTCTTTGATCATTCATGCAATATTCCTCTTTTTGCTGCCGCTGTACCATCAGGAAGTTCGGACCTACGGCACGGAAATAAAAACTATCCCCATAGAGCTCATTAACTTTGGTGACGGCGATGGGACAGGAGCCAATAAAGGTAATCTTTCGCAGGAGGGCAAAGCTGTAAAAGGGCCAAAGGCTGCTGATCCGCTTTCTGATGCGGCAATTACTTCGCGAACAAAAACGCCAAAAGCGCCATCGCTCACTGACCCGAATTTATCAAATAAGTTGACTCCTGTAAAAGAACTGGCCTCAGATGTACCTACTGTGCAGCCGACACCAAACGCCGGTCCAAAAGGCATTGGGGCTGAAAACGGCGATCCAACGGCACGTGGCCTTGGGGAGTCAGGGATAGGGAAAGGCCGCGGGACGGGACTTGGGGATGTGAGCTGGGGTGGTGGCGGAAACAGGACTGTGATTAACAAAGTTGTTCCGCAATATCCATCAGGTGCTAAACCGTCCATCGTAAAGCTGCGCTTTTGGGTTTCACCTGAGGGCAAGGTGACGAAAGTGATCCCGATTTTAAAAGGTGATCCACTTGTGGAGCGTGCTGCAATTAATGCGCTGTATCAATGGAAATTCAATGCGTTGGCAAGCAACACTGAAATGCAGGGCGAGATCCCGTTCAATTTCATGTTAAAATAATTAAGCGATTAAAAAAAAGTGCTAACGAGCCTTATAGAATTTTTAAGCAGTCTGCCGACATTCGCATTTGTTATAATAGCAATTGTGATCGTCGGCATTCTCTTTTCAATTTTCAAAAGGCTTATCCGCTTTGCTATGTCGCTAGCGGCGCTCACCATCCTTATTCTTGTCATTATTAAGCTGCTGGAAAAATAAATATTCCGTAATTTCGGGTATCTTTGAATAAAATCTGTCACCAATTAATTGTAAAATGTCAAATAGAATAGCAGTCATCGGTACAGGCTATGTTGGCCTTGTTTCAGGAACATGCTTTGCGGAAAGCGGGCATAAAGTACTGTGTGTAGATATTGACGCGCAAAAAGTCGAAAAGCTCCGCCACGCAGAAATGCCTATTTATGAACCCGGCTTGGAGCACCTGCTGGCACGCAATATCAAAGAGGAGCGCCTCACCTTCACTACAGAGCTTGAAGAAGCTGTTATTAACTGCAACGTGCTTTTCCTCTGCTTGCCGACACCTCCGGGCGGTGATGGTGCGGCCGACCTGAATTTTGTTTTAAAAGCAGCAGGCGAGATCGGACGTCTTATGGTAAAAAACAACATTGACGAACCGCGTATTATTGTCAATAAAAGCACGGTTCCCGTCGGTACAGCTGCTAAAGTTGGGAAAGTTTTAAAAGAAGCCGCACCTGATAAGGACACGATTGTCGTTAGCAATCCTGAGTTTTTGCGCGAGGGCTTTGCCGTGGAAGACTTTATGAAGCCGGAGCGGGTGATAATAGGAACAGAAAACGACTACGCCCGCGATATAATGCGTGACCTCTATGAGCCATTCGTGCGCAGCGGCAACCCAATCTATTTCATGGATGAAAAAAGCGCTGAAGTGTCAAAGTACGCGGCCAATTCATTCCTTGCGATGAAGATTACTTTTATGAATGACCTAGCTGCATATTGTGAAGAGGTGGGCGCCGATATTGAAAACGTGCGTACTTCCATTGGTTCGGACTCACGTATCGGCAAACGTTTCCTTTTTGCAGGCATTGGCTATGGCGGTAGTTGTTTTCCGAAGGACGTCAAAGCGCTTATCCACTCAGCAGACTCCTGCGGAACGCCTCTTAAAATAATGAATGCGGTGGAAGAAGTAAATAAATTCCAGACGGAGCGTTTTTTTAAAAGGATCGAAAAGCGTTTTACCAGCCTCAAAGGCAAACATTTGGCTGTCTGGGGACTAGCATTTAAACCGAATACAGATGATGTTCGCGAAGCTCCAGCGTACAAAATTATAGACAAATTGCTCGAAGCCGGTGCATCTGTAGCAGCGTACGATCCTGAAGCGGTGGAAAATACTAGGAAGATCTATGGCGACAGGATCGCGTTTTTAAAACGTGATGAAGTTTTAAAGGATGCAGATGCGCTAGTAATCTGCACAGAGTGGACAGAGTTCAGGAAGCCGGATTTTGATGTGATGAAGTCAGATATGAAGCAGCATATCATTTTTGACGGGCGTAATTTGTATGATCTAGCTTCCATGGCTGAGACGGGTTTTGAATATTACAGCATCGGGCGCGCTTCTATCACCAATGATTAAGTGAAAAAGAGAAGCTATTCACCACATGGTGAATACTCACCAGCAGTTTTAAGAACTGTCCTCTTTTAAAGAGAAAAATTGGCGTAAATTTTTAAAAACAGCCTTTTTTTAAGGAAAATAGATTAGAAAGCGTGCCGCGAAAGTTGGCACGCTTTTTTTATGGTAAAGATTTAGCTGTCTGATACCGATATTTATCACAGGGTTACATTAATTATCACAGGAATTTTTTTTAAGGAACACCGGAATGGCAGAAGAACAGGAAGTACATGAGGAAGAAGCGCCGAAGAAATCAGGCATGAGCACCGTGATGCTTATTGGGATTATCGCAGGAGTGGTCTTGCTGCAGGTGGTAATAGTATTTGTAATTTTTAAAGTGTTTGTTTCACCATCGGACACAGCGGAAAAGAAAAAAGAGAAAAAAGCAGATACAGAAGAAGTGGCCGAAGAGGTTTCTGACGAAGAAGAAAGCGAAGAGGAGACGCCGACACGCCGGGTTCGTGAGGTGAAGGAAATCGTTGGAACAGAAGACATGATTTTAAATCCCCGCGGAAGCTCGAGCCGCTATATTATGGTTTCGCTCGGCCTGGAGGTCGATGATAAAGAAGCTGTAAAACTAATAGAAGATAAACTGACTATCCCGATACAGCACACTACTCGTATGTTCATCAGCCAGTATTCTGTTGTAGATCTTGAGCGCACTTCGCTTGTGGACTCGCTTCCAGGGCAACTACGCAAAAAGCTGCAGCCGTATTTTGGTGAACATAAGCTACGTAACGTATATTTTAAAAAGTTTATTATTCAGTAACAGCAGCAGTTTTTAAAAGAATTTTAAAGACATAACGCGGTACTATGGCAGACGTACTTTCGCAGCAGGAAATAGATAGTCTTCTTTCGGAGATGAGTAGCGGTATCGTGCAGGTAGATGATATCATTGAGTCTGCGCGCCTTCAGAAGGGTGAAATTGCTAACTATGATTTCCGCCGCCCGAACAGGATTTCGAAAAACCAGGTTCGCACATTGCATTCCATCCATGAGAATTTTGCAGAGGTGTTGAGTTACTACCTTGTTTCAAAGCTTCAAACGGTGGTTTCAATCAATATTGAATCAATTGACCAGCTGTTTTATTCCGAGTTCATCCTTTCGGTTTCAAACCCTAGCTGTCTCTATATTTTTGATATTCAGGGTACCGATGGGAGCGGAATTATGGAGATCAGCCCGCAGCTTGCCCTTACAATTGTCGAGCGGCTTCTGGGTGGGAGCGCTGATATTCCGCGAAAGCCCCGTTACATTACAGCCATTGAGCAGTCAGTCTTAAAAGGAGTAGTCGAGCACGCGCTCTCAGACCTGCGGAATGCGTGGAGATCTATTGCTGATCTTAAATTCACATATTCGCGCCTTGAGCCGGAAGCTGACTTCCTTCAGATAGCCCCATCGTCAGAGATCGTAATTGTAATCTCGCTGAACGTGAATATCGGTATGAATTCATACCTGATGAATCTATGCTTCCCCACATTTGCTCTTGAAGATGTTCTTGCACGGCTGAACCGCCAGCAGGTAACATCCGTCGGCGTTACCAGTGCCGAGCGTGTAAAGGAAAATACTGCGACAATGACACAGCAGATAGCTACAACGCACCTTCCAGTTGTAGCCGAACTTGGCAAGGCTGCAATTACTGTAGGAGAATTATTCGATTTAAAGGTGGGCGATGTGATAAAGCTTAGCGCTAAGATCAACCAGGAAGTGGAAATTTCTATTGCCGGTCGCAGGAAACTGGCAGGACGACCTGGTACCCTTGATGGCAAAAAAGCTGTTCGAGTTACGCGCCAGCTTACGGATAATGATCTTGTAGAGCAGGACATATTATTTAAAGGAGATACACAACGATGAGCATGACACAAGAAGAAATAGATGCGCTGATAAAAGGCGGCGCTCTCCCAACGGAAAGTGCGGCAGCGCAGCATGAGGGAACAGGCATTGCTATAGAAACTCCCGTTTTTCCGGAAGTTTCTGCGTCTTCGGAAAGCGATATGGTGACATCTGCGCTTGACCCTAAGCTAGAGCTCTTGTACGATCTACAGCTGCCTGTTTCCATTGAGCTGGGTAAGACTA
>DASPKH010000164.1:0-5314 GCA_035628175.1 Patescibacteria group bacterium | reverse complement strand
AGCTCAGGTAATCTGCCAAACGACAATCGTGTAAGGGGCGGCGAAAAGGTTGTACTTGCTTCGCGCGATACTGTCATTGAAGGGAAACGCTACACGGTACAGCTTGCGAGCAATATTCCAACAAATACATCACTCATCGGCGATATGCTGGTAAGCCAGGTGACAGATGCGCAAAATCCAGCCGACCGCCGCGCCAGAATCCGATTTTTTGGGAGCTTAGGTCAGTATAATCCCGGTCTGCTTTCCGCAAGCGCGGGAGAATTTGCAAACTACCTGCGCCGTGCGAATATTAAAACCCAAACAGAAAGTTTTGGTGCTGGAACAGGCGTTATTCAATACGGAACAGCAAACGGTACAAGACTTACTACAAACGACATTCAGATTGTTCATCCGGATGGTATCACCCGTCCATTCGATCCGATTTTTACCATTACGGCAAATGACCTTTTGGCACTGCCTGTAGCGACAGTATATGAAATAGAAGTCCGCATTGGTGAGGTATACTACTACCGCGCGCGCAACGGCATCGAATTTGGTATGTTGATAGAAGACATTCGTCAGGGTTCCATCACACCAAACCTTAACCGCGTCACGATCAAGTTCGCTGAACTGAAAGGCCCGTCGTGTGAATAAACTTCCAGTGTGTAATTTAAAAACATAGTTTTTAAAAACGCGGAAAGTATTTTTAAAAGAAAAAAGGTTGTAAAAAAATATGAAAAAAATTCTCTCTTATATCGGTGCGGCAGGGCTGATTGTTTCTGCGGGAATGACCGGCTGCAAAACGCCTGACACCTCAAGCCGCCCGTTTGGTAATCTCGGCGATACGATCAATTCACCAAAAGATGACTTTGCGCCGATGATACCGCCTGGCGGCAATCTGCATTTCACATCGAGCCGCGAAACAACAGTGGAAAAAAAACTGGAAATGCGCGATGAGAATATTTATGTGTACTCTGCCGGAACGTCTAAACCTGAGATCGTTAGCGATTCTACGAGCCTCCTGGGATACATCCCGCGCATCGGCGTAAATGAAGGAACACCAACCTATCTTGACAGTGATCGTGGTTTCCTCGCTCTCAGCCATGCGGCAGGCAGCACCGGACTGCTCAATCAGCACGGCGGTATCGTCGGCGGTATAGACATTTTTGAATTTCACCGTGAAAATGAACAGTGGAATGTGCGAAATCTTGGTCGCGAGATCAATTCCATTTTTTGGGATTCGCACCCGGCGGCAGCGCAGAAAGGCGATACGGTTATTATGGTTTTTGCATCTGACCGTCCGGCAGGAGCAAGCGGTTTTGGTTCGCCGTATGAGCAACAGGCTGCAATCTCCGGCGGCGATACTGTAAGAGGAAATGCTGACTTGTATTATACTTTCCGTGTGAACGGCCGCTGGAGCGCGCCGAAAAATTTTGCGGAAGCTGGCGGAACGAGAAATGTAAATACAGCCTTTAATGAATACTCACCGTATATCTATTGCATTACACAACGCCCAACCTTGCTTTTCGCGAGCAACCGCGACGGTGATATGGATATTTTTACGGCTGGTCTGGATATTGATTTTAAAAATCAGTCTATTGCTATCCTGAGCGTGGATCGCCTTGAAAAAGGTTCAGATATGATTAATTCCACAGCTGATGATACATTCCCATTCGTGCCGCTACCACACGAAACAGGCGTTCGTTCGATCTACTTAGCCTCACGTCGCGACCAGCAGCCACGCATGTCGGAAAAGGACAAAAAAGTAGTGAAGAGCGCAGGCGGAATGGACCTGTTTAAATTCAATTTTGCAGTGGAATGCCGACCGCCGCAGGTGACGTACAATGTAACGGTGCTTGACCGCGAAAATCCTTCACGCCCCGTGCAAATGCCATTCGTTGAACTGATAAAGCCGGATGGAAATGTGGAATTGAGGCAGGGCAGGACTGCGACATTCACGCTAGACTACGGCATGAAATATTCAGCGCGCGGTGGCTCAGTGTATGATAAGATCGAATGCGGTCCGCAGGATAAAGTTATTAGTCACTATTCCTTTATTAACTACGTTCCCGCGGCTCCCGAAATCCGCAAACGTATAGAGACAATTACGAAGGATACTGTTGAAAAAGCGCGGCTTGAGATCCGTACAGATTCCATCTATACACGTGAAGCTTTTGCTATCTCAGATGGCGTAAATCTTGGTGAAAATGCAAACGGGAAGCTCACAAATGTGGAGAGCCGTGGCGATAGTCTCTTCGTCACCCGTTTAAAAGTCACGCAGACGCCGGTAACAATCGCCGGCACTCCGCGTACAATTACCCGTAAGGAAACATTTTACGATACAATCCCGCAATTTACTACACAGTATATCCGCACAACTGACCAGGCCGCGGTTTCTGAGCTTTCGCAGCGTGGAAAATTCCCACAAACGCTTCCCTCGCACGATATAGTGATCAATGACACAGTCTTCGTGCTGCCGCGCTATTACCAGTTCCCGCCGTGCCGCTGGGAATATGTGCATTTAAAAGACAAGCGCGAAAATGTGCCGTATTTCCAGACGGGCTTCTGGGAAGTGAATACAAGTGAAAATCTTCGTAACCATATTCCAAGGTTTGGCAACAGAAGTTATGATGATGCATCGTTTATTGAGCTGCACCCGGAAAATCAGTATTTTGGTATTCGCGGCGAGATGACGGAAGAGCAGAAAGCCAACAGGCAGGTCCGCCGCCAGAATCGCATCGAGGAATACCGTAACTATGCACGCAATGTGGACAGAAATTTAAAGGCAATGGTGAGCGGCGTAGCTGACACAATTCTGCCAATGTACAACGAGCTCGTGACGAAAATGCCTGAGTCAGCAAACAAATTGCTCATCCAGGTAATGGCATATAGTGACGCCCGCCCGATTCTTCGTGGCTGGTATGCTGGAACCGAAACCGTTGGCTATCTCGCAGGAAGCTACGATGCAAAATCGGGCCGGATGAATCTCTACAACGTCACAATCCCGCCCGGTGCGAGCCTTGTCGGTGAAAATAACGACACACTTTCAAAACTCCGCGCATACTACGGCTACACTGAGATTATGGAGCGCCTGGAGCAAAACCCGATTTTCCGCGAGTACATGAGCCGCGGCGAAGTGCTCCTACCAACCAAAGATATGACACAACAGGAGTTTTTAAAACGCGCGGAACAAGCGAAAATTATTGTTCTCATGGAGGGACGTCAGATTGATGGGGGCGCTCGTCCGAGTGTGCCATCATACTCCCGCCAAGAAGGCGATTATTACTCGCTCGATACCGTTCGCCGCGTGAATGTGATCGTATCGCGTGTGAATATCCGCGACGGTCGCATCGAGCAGTCCACATGCTGTACACCGGAGTCAACGGCTGATGCACTTCCTTTTAAAAAGGAGAGAGCTGTTGATGAGAAAAAACCTGTTGCTCGGAAGGAGAAGTAAGCGTTTTAAAAAGCGGATTTTTTAAAAGTGAAAGGCAGTTCTTTTTAAAAAGAGCTGCCTTTTTTGTTTTTAAAATGGTGTTTTTATTCGAGGGTTAATTCGAAATATGCATCGGGGAGGATTTCGTAGATGTGATCTACCCTCTTTTCATCTTGAGTATTACCTGAGTAGCCACCTTGTTCTTTAAAACTATAATGATCTTCTAATGAAGAATACTTCGTAAGATGTTTTTTTAAATCATTGGCATCTAATCTAATATGTTTTTTGCCATCAATAAACTGATAGGGGACATTTTCTAAAGTAATAGTGCTTGTATTACAATCCCTTATAGAATACTCCCATGTTTGCTGCGCACTTTTCTTTGAAAAATAATATTTAGAAATTTGAATATTTTTAAAAATCTTATTTGTTGAATCAATCAAAAAAAATGCAGCCTGATAAGAATAAGGTGAGGTATATCCTGTTGAAAATGTAAAGCCTTGCAAAACACTATCCGGATAAGGCAATTGTACAGGATAAAAAAAGCAAAATCCAATATTATGAAAGAAATCCTTATTTGGAACAATATTCCGAATTATATCATATGTAGTGCTTACAATTACTGTATCAAGACCATAGGTCTTGTGAGGGGAATATGCAGTATGAGTCAAACTTCGAATTACTTTTAAACCTCCGTATGAACCGGCACAATTTATATTTTCAGTACGCACAAGAAAGTCCTTTTCTGAGCAACCTGTTTTCCCTTTTTCATTTTTAATACAGATTTTTCCTGTTTTAACTCCTTTGGGTAAAATAAATGAGACTTGGTTATTATAAACAGTGGACTGAAATTCTATTCCGCCATTCATTGTCACTGTTACTTTTGAACCAAAGTTTTTTCCATTGATAAATATAATTACGGCATCTTCATGTCCTCGCTCAGGTGTAAAAGAGGTAATGACGGGCGCATCTGGATCAGCTGTAATCTTAAAAACATTTTTCAATGTATCAGCATACATTCCGTTCGCCACACGTACCGCTCCAGTCTGTGCTCCTTCCGGCACTTTTAAAAATAGCTTTGTCGCTGTTGCAGAATCTACTACTCCTCGCACATTTCCGCTAAACCAAACCTGATTGTATTCCTTTACTTTTAAAAAGTTCTCGCCGGTAATTACAATCTCATCGCCAACCTTTGCGCTCTCCGGCGAAACAGAAATAATTTTTAAAGGCTTGAATTCATCGGGCGAGACGACTTCTTCCCACGAGGAGCAGGAAAGCCATAGGAAAACGCTGCATATAAGCGGTAAAACTTTTAAAAAAGGGGAGATTTTCATAATCAGCTCCGAAGCTTTATGTTTAAAAGCCGAAAAGATTTTGCGCAAAATACAGTTTTTCTTTTTTAAAACATCATGATTATTCGCACTGTTTTTTAAATCTATTTGTTCTAATCGCGGAAGCTTTGTAAGTTTACCGTCCGAAAAAACATATGTCGTTCATCAGGAAACCAATAATGGCGCATTTCTACCGAAGTGACTATCTTTTAAAAGTTTTATCCGTTGTTGCATTATTTGTCGTAAGTAGTTGCTCTAACAATGAGGAAGAAGAGGATTTTCAGCGATTGCAGGTGCAGTACAAATCCATTTCCTATTCCTCGCTGGAGGAAAAATCTCAAAACCTGGATTCACTGCTACACCGCTACACTGCTTTAAAACAGCCGTTTCTCGGTTATGTGCATGAATACAAGCAAGGTGAGCGCGTGGAAACAGTGCTGAACTGGCTCGATAGCATTAATTCCCGTCAGTCGTACTGGGAGCAGCTCCAGCAGAATGTCTGGGCACGTTTAAAAAATGTAAACCTGAATCCAACGACGATCGCTGAAGCGTGCCTTTCCGAAGAAAA
>DASPKH010000163.1:0-2645 GCA_035628175.1 Patescibacteria group bacterium | reverse complement strand
ATTCACAACATCGGGAGAGCTATTATCTACACTCGAAAAAAGGTACATTTCAGATTTACTTATTACAAATAATGCGAATTTAGTTTATAGTGAACTCGATAAATTGGTCTGTATCTCAGATGATTTTAAAGAACAAAAATGGGAATTAGATGCTAAGGAAATAGTAGCGCTTTTTACTTTAAAAGATAGAATCTTCATTCTACAGGGGAATGAGCAAGAGGACAGATTACTATGGGAAATAGATGGAATTACAGGTAATATCAGAAAGAAGGTATCTTTTAAGCCTTTTGAGACAATGGAAATAATCAATGAAACAACGTTAATCTCTCATAAAGAAATCTATTTTTTCTAAAACATATCATTTTTAAAACACAAAACCTCACGCATTTTCAAAAACGCATGAGGTTTTTTCTTGCATTTTACTTTATTTTTATATAAGTTAGAATGAAATAGTTTATATGCCAATCTTCTACCAACAAACGAACCTCTATGAAGACAATTTTTATATTTCTTATGTTCATACTGTTAGTATCACAAAGTGGATGCTTAGCTCCTGCTTCCCTTCAATCAGGGAGGACAATTGGAAAAGGAAATGCTGAATTGTCCTTTGGAATTACATCGGGCCGATATGACCAGAATAATCCATCATTTGCCGCTGATGATACTAACCAAAACTATGTTCCTATTATTGAAATGCGCAGAACTTCAGCAATAAATGAATCAACTGATTTCTCGTTAGAATTTAATTCACTCACATTTCTTTCAGCAGATATTAAGCATCAGCTTTTGGGTAATAGGTTCTCATTAATTGCCGGAAGTATCGGCGCGGAACTAGGGATAGCACCTATAGGTGCATTAAGTGGAGCAATTATTTCCAGCGTTTCTGTTCCGGTATATATTTCAGTTCATCCTGCAAATACATTTTGCCTTTATGCAACTCCACGTTACACTTATGGTTTCAAATACATTTATGCTAGAGGAAGTTTATCACCGGGTTATCATACGTTTGCGAATTTTTTTGGTCTATCATACGGAATAATAATTAGTGAAAAACATAAAGTATCTATTGAGGCTTCTCATTTTGAAAAAAATCTTTTAAAACCATCGCAAATAAGTGTTGGATACTCATTTCCACATGATTTTACCGAACTTTTCTTTTAAAACAAAAAACCTCACGCATTTTAAAAACGCATGAGGTTTTCTTTTTAAAAACAATTCTTTAAAACTTATTTCACTACTTCTACTTTTCTGATGTAGAAAAAAAGTTGGCCATCTTCACCATAAAAATTATATGCAGTGCAATGTAATTTTACAGGAGTGTTTTCCTGCATATCAGTAATAAAGCACTTATCGTGAAGTGGAATATACAATCTATCTGTACAGGCTAAAGACTGAAAATCTATTGCTCCCCTAATTTTGATTCCATATTTCCTTTTTAGCTTTTTCAATTCGTCATAGCTGTTGCCTTCCCTTCCAATCGAAAAATATGTACCAGTCAGTATAAAGTCATATGACTGTTTCTTTTTGAAATTCGTACTGTCAACAATTGCGCACGGTTCTTTTAAAACCAATGGCCTCTTCTCGCCCGATCTATTGAGCGAGAAGAGAATTATTCCAACTGCAAAAATGTAGTTAAACATAAGCCAAAAGTTTCTTTTTTTAAAAACAATCCTTTTAAAAACTTATTCGCGGACAAGCTTTTTGTAGGTGACGCGGTGCGGCCTGTCGGCTTCGATGCCGAGGCGCTGGCGTTTGGCCTCTTCGTACTGTGAGTAGTTGCCGTCGAACCACACGACTTCGCTATTGCCCTCGAAGGCGAGGATGTGCGTGGCGATGCGGTCGAGAAACCACCTGTCGTGCGAAATCACCACGGCGCATCCGGCGAATTCCTGAAGGGCTTCTTCCAGCGCGCGCAAAGTGTTCACGTCAAGGTCGTTTGTTGGCTCATCGAGCAGCAGCACGTTGGCGCCTTCTTTCAGCATTTTGGCGAGGTGTACGCGGTTGCGCTCGCCGCCGGAAAGCATGCTTGTTTTTTTCTGCTGGTCGCTGCCGCTAAAGTTGAAACGGGCGACGTACGCGCGCGAATTCACTTCATGCTTGCCGAGATTTATCACGTCCGCGCCGCCGGTCACTTCTTCCCAAATCGTTTTTTCGGGGTCGAGTGGCCTGTCCTGGTTGATGTAGCCGAGCTTTACGGTTTCGCCGATTTTAAAGGTGCCCGTGTCCGGCGTTTCCTGGCCGGTTATCATTTTAAAAAGCGTGGTTTTTCCAGCGCCGTTTGGCCCGATAATTCCCACAATTCCGCCCGGCGGCAGCGAGAACGTCAAGTTTTCATAGAGCAGCCGGTCGCCAAATGCTTTTGAAATATTATCCGCTTCAATCACCACATCGCCTAGGCGCGGCCCTGCCGGAATGAAAATCTCCATTTCCTCATTGCGCTTTTCGCTGTCCTCGGCAACCATTTTTTCGTATTTGGCGATACGTGATTTGCTTTTTGCATGGCGGCCTTTCGGGTTCATGCGCACCCACTCAAGCTCCTCGGCAAGCGCTTTCTGGCGTTTCGACTCGTGCTTTTCCTCCTGCGCAAGGCGTTTGCCCTTCTGCTCCAGCCACGAGGTGTAATTGCCCTCAAATGGAATTCCCTG
>DASPKH010000162.1:0-3084 GCA_035628175.1 Patescibacteria group bacterium | reverse complement strand
TAGATTAGGTTTTTCAATAGCAGCAAGATATTCGCCCTGGGTGACGTAAATTTTACCATCACGCGCCATCTGCATAGCAAGGGCAATTCCCCTACGTTTTATGTGGAACATACTAGCACGGATTTCTTCGAGAGTGGGCAGAGATATGTTAAACTGCACAATGGAGCTGTCACGATAAGTATCAACTTCTGTCCCACGATGCCCTGCGTACAATTTTGAATTATCATGAGAAAAAGTCACACCATAACATCCTTCTTTAGGATTGTTCAATAGTACCTTCTGCGCCGATACAGTACCATTTGTATTATCAAAATCGTAGATTGAAAGCGCTGGTGCAGCATCCTGATTATTGCTCAGTGCCAGCTTCCTGCTATTAGGGGAAAATTTTAAAAAGGGTTGGAAATAGAATTCAGAAGGTGTCCCTAAAGAGGTTACGACAGGTTTTGTGTTCAAGCCATTTCTTGTGAGATGAAATGCGTAAAATGTGTTTCCCTGCTCACTGTGTGTCAAAATCCAGTAACCTTTTCCAGAACAGTCCACTGTGGCTGTAACTGCCTCCGAAATATTCGAGGGAAGGAGTATAGAGTTCTTCTCAATAACGGCCCCAAGACCTTCATTGAGCTGTATATCAACAATAGAAAAGTGAAAACCCGAACCTGATAGGAAATTGGTACGGTCGGCTGAAGTAAAAATATAGTATTGGTTCGGATTTCCCGGATGAGGAAGGATAATTGCTGCCTGAGTGGACGAAGTCCCACCTACAAGCCCCGCGCCATTTTGCATGACAGAATGCTGAGAATTCCAGATAGTCGTCCCTTCAGTATAAAAAAGCAGTCGGCCCTCAGCATCACTTATTGATGTGGCACCTTCATAAGTGTAAAGAGCTCCCCCGCTCTGAACTACCGGAGAACCTGTTTTAAAACTCACCCAGCAATTCTCACCAAAAAACCACTCATTCGCCTGATTTTGAGCTAATGTTGGAGTGCAGTATAAAAGAAATATGAAAAGAAGAAGTAATAAATTCATGCAATATGTGGGGATAGGTGTAATTTTCTACAGTGCAAAATTCGGGAATTAACTTTTGAAAGCCAAATCAATTCCCCGTAACCCTATAAAACCAAACATTAATCCGGGCATGACAATAAATACAGTCTCTGATTAATTCTGCCAAGTGTTTCATATTTCTTTAAAAGCCTATTATGCCGTGGTGCAATCAGTTCATCGGTCATAAATCCAGCGCGCATGGTGCCTTTTTCAAAATCCTGAACAATGAGGGTGCTATTAGAGGAATATGCTATAGTACGTCGTCCAGGTGCAAATGCGTATGAGCCATTTGCTGAAAGCTGGTTTTTCAATGAATACCGACGCCCATTCATGTTGACAAAACTTTCAGTGTCTTCTCCAACGAAGAAAATGTCTTTGCCATCACTAGAATACTGCGGCGGGCCTGTTATTGTTCCTCCCGAATACTCCGTTGTATTCTGGACTATTACGGGATTTGCATTTAGTACCGCTTTAAAAGCTGCGAGTGCATGATGGGGATGCAAAATCAGTCCGCTCACTTTTTCATATTCGCGACCTTTGATAGGTTCATAATATTCATCAGAGAAAAGCATAAGCTGCCATCGCCCGTTGAAAAGGCGTACCAAAGCGGCGGCTGTAGAACCTGCCTGGTTTACAGCTGCTTCTCCCACCTCAGATATCATTCCAGTAAGTTCCTTTTTGTTTTTAAAAACGTTCCATTGCTTGCCGGAACGGGCAGCGTAAACGAATTCACCATCATTCCAAAAGCCAAGGGGACGGATCTCATCCATTTGCACTATCTCACGTGAATCTATAAATAGCGCTTTTTGTCCGGCACGATCGATCATATATGCTACACGCTCTCCACCAGGGCTAATATAGACTTGGCCTACTCTGTTTAAAACGCGTATTTCACGTTCCCCGAAACGGATTACATCCTCAGTTTCCTGCCGAAGAGCAATGCCCATAATTCGTGAGTCGCTGCTAAAAATAATCTGCTGTACTTCTGTGCAGTTCAGCATTTCTGCTGTATCTTTTCTTAAAAGAAAATATCGCCCGTTTTCGAAAGCAAATGCAGCCCATTTCTCTCCATCCGGCGAAAAGACTGGAGGAGTAATTTGTGAAAATACTTGTGTTGGCTTGCCACTTACTGTCAGGCGATAACGTTGCGAGAATGGTTCAGTGACAGCCCACCAGTTTTTGGTAGTATCCATGCCGTACCGCACGATATTTTCTTCACCGGACAGTACGAGTTGCTCTGTGCATTGCGCTATGAGCACATATGAATGAGTAAGCAAAACTACAATGGTCACAATAACAAATTTCATACTATCATATATTTTATAAATAAAAACGCCTGAAGATTTTCAGGCGTTTTACAATGGAAAATATTTCCAAAGATGAGAAAATAACCATTTCACAAAAGCCGAAGGTCAGGCCGGCAAAGTGAATTAGACAGAAACACTTCTCAAATAACTTATAATATTAATTTTACATTGCTATTCCTTAACAATTTTAACAATCATTTCATCCAAACCTGAACTAATTTTTAAAAAATATATTCCGGAAGGTAAATGTTCAATGTTTACTGTTTTAAATATCCTTTCTCCATCAGGCTCCATCATATAAGTGAACTGGTTTTCACCGGAGAGGTTGCTCAAGGAAATTTCCACAGTATTTTTAAACAAGCCTGAAATAGTGAAAATCCCATTCGAAGGATTTGGATATATTTTTAAGGAAAATTTTTCTGAAAACTCAGCAACTTTAGAAAGGAGGACAGCAACTGGTTCTGATATCTGAGAGCAACCATTAATATCTGTAGCCCGAACTGTGTATAATCCTGATTCCTGAGCCTGATATTCAGGACTGGTAGCGGCAGATATTATTTCTCCGTTGAGCAGCCATTGATAATTCAGGGCAGAATTAGCATTGGAAACAGTAAGTAATGTGGCATTGATAAGAATAATTGGTTGCACCGGAAGAGGATGAACAATAACATTAACAGAATCTGACGTGCCGGTACACCCTGTTGCATCTGTTACACGAACTGTAAAGCTACCT
>DASPKH010000161.1:0-7486 GCA_035628175.1 Patescibacteria group bacterium | reverse complement strand
TTTTAAAAGATGAATGCATTTCGATTTTTCCGTCTATCACACCAGCCGCTACCGCCAGCATTATTACCGGCACATATCCGCAGGAGCATGGCATTATCGGCGCATACTGGTATGATTCCGAGACGAAAGACATTGCCTATTTCGGCGATGATGTGTGGGTGATTTTAAAACATGGCATCGGTGAATTTTTTGAAGATTTCCTTATCAAGCTCAATCATCGCCGCCTCGGGAAAGAAACACTTTTTGAAAAAGCAGAGGATAATGGTTTAAAAGCTGCGTGCATCAATTTCTTCATTTATCATGGGCGCCATGAGCACGAAGTTCACACCCCATTCCTGCTTGGAATGCTGCCGGGCGTGCCCTTTACAGAAAAGGTATTGGGGCCGGAAATCTTGTGTCTTGGTGATTTTGTTTCAACTGAACTGCATAATGTAGAGGCACCGCTTGAAACCGATGGAGGTGTTTTCAAAAGATTTGGCTTTGAGGACAGCTGCACGGCTGATGTTTTAAAAAAACTGGGTGAAACAAAAATGCTGCCGGACTTTACGCTTGCTTACTTCCCTGACAATGATCATAAGAGTCACGATGTTGGAGCGGAAAACGCCTTGGAAGCCGTGATAAAAGTGGATGAATATCTCGGCAGTTTCGCTGAAACGTTTGGCGGAATTGACAAAATGTTGGAAGAAGTATGCGTTATCATCACAGGCGATCATTCACAAAGCGATATTGTGAACGAAGACAACGCCGGGATCCTGCTCGATGATATCTTAAAAGAATTTTCTGTCGCCTCGCCCGGAAAAAAATGGGAAAAAGGCGAGCAGATCATGGTTTGCCCGAATTTGCGCGTAGCGCAGCTCTACTTTCGCGATGCCACTCATAATCTCATCGAACAGGTAATGTCCTGCCTCTTGGCTGAGGAGCGCATAGACCAGGTGCTCTGGCGCAGCTCGCTTTTTAAAAAGAATGCACCCGGCTGGCACATTGCCACACGCGACCGGGGAACGCTGTATTTCTGGGTGGGGAATGATGGTGAAAACACTGCCCGTGACGCATACGGCTGCTCCTGGAGCTGGGTTGGCAACTTGGAAACGGTCGATGCTCGTGTGGAAAACGGCACACTCATTTTTAAAAATTACCCCAATGCATTTGAAAGGATCGCGGGCGGGCTGCAATGTGAAAATTCCGGCGACCTTTGGGTCACGGCACATCTCGGCCATGAATGCAGTGTGACCGATACAGCGGTTCATCATGGCGGTGGCTCGCATGGTTCCCTTCATGTGTTGGACTCTGTTGCTCCGCTTATTATTGCCGGCGCACCTGAAGATGCAAACATACCGAATAATCCACGCATTGTAGATCTGGCAGGAATTATACTGTCGATACTTGGACTGGATACACCACACAGAACTGATGCAAGTCACATTTCTCTATAATTACCCGCCCAATTATAATTTTGTGTATTGCCATTTGTGGTAAAAAGATTTTAACATTCTTTTTTAAAATTATCTGTAACAAACTTCAGACTTTTTCATTATTACATTAGAAGTCTAGAGAATTACGGTAACTTTTTTAAAACTGTAGCCATGAAAACCACAAGCGATTTATTCCAGCTTATAAAATCTCTGACCAAGTCGGAAAAACGCCATTTCACGATCTTTGCCTCAAAGCACGTGATCGGTGAGCGCAATAACTATCTAAAGCTTTTTAAAGCGATAGACGCACAGGAAAAATACGACGAGGCAGCGCTCCGAAAGCAGTTTGAAGGTGAGATATTTTTAAAACAGCTACCGGTAACGAAAAATTACCTTTACAACCTAATCTTAAAAAGCATGCGCGTCTATCGCTCCAGCGCCACGATTGAAGTGCGCCTGCAGGAGATGCTCCAAGATATTGAATTTCTGTTTGAAAAAGGAATGGAGGCGCAGTGCAAAAAAGCGATTATAAAAGCAAAAGAACTCTGCTACGAGTATCAAAAATTTCGCGCCTTGCTTATATTCCTTGAATGGCAGCGCCGGACCACAATTTCCAATTCACTCAATGATGAGGAAATTGATGCGCTCTATGCTGAGGAAAAGGACGTGATCCGAAAGCTGGAAAACCTTCATGAATATAATGCTCTGTCCTCCATGATATTCAGGATGCATCACAAACATGGCCGGCCAAGAACAGAAGAAGATTTTAAAAAAGCGCAGGAAATTGCCAACCATCCACTCCTCCGCGAGGAGTCTACGGCCCTTACGGAAGAAGCCCGTGTGCGGTTTTATAATATTCGTGCAGCCCTCGCACAAGCGCGCGGCGATATACAGGAATATTATTCCAACAGCAAAAGCCTCATCACTCTTTTAGAAAAAAATCCTGCACACAAAACAGAAGATATTAGCCGTTACATCAATATGCTCCACAATTTTGTGGACGCGTGCGCTCAATCCGGTAATTACGATGAGCTCGACCTTACTCTCGACAAACTCCGCTCTCTACCGGCAGACTGCCCAAATATGCAGGCCCGTATCTTCAGCACAGTTGCCACCATGGAAACAAATCTGCTCTTTAGGCTTGGAGCTCCAAATAATGCAGAAGAAGTTCTTAAACGTGTCAAATCCGATCTTGCAATTCATGTAGACAAAATGAGTCCGGGCGAGGTTATCATTTTAAAGTTCAACCTGGCACTTTCTCATTTTATTCTGGCAAATTATCGTGAAGCGCTCTACTGGGCAAATGAAGTCATCAACTCTGATGAGTTCCAGGTGCGTAAAGACATGTACTGCCTTGGCCGTCTTTTCTGTCTTATCATTCATTATGAACTTGGAAATCTTGATTACCTGGAATATAGTGTAAAATCTACATACCGCTTTCTTACTCAGAGAAATCATCTTTTTGATTTTGAAAAAGCTACACTGGACTTTATACGGCGTTTGCCGCGGATTCAGAGCCAGAGCACGCTGATTGAGGCTTTTAAAGAGCTTCGTACACAGCTCTTAAAAATTAGCACGGAAAATCCGTTTCAGCAGACAGCGCTCTACACATTTGAGTTTCTGCCGTGGCTTGAGAGTAAAATTGAGAATGTACCGCTTCTGGAGATTATAAATCGACGTGCAGACCAGCGCAAAATCCAGCTCCAGGCGGCAGCATAGCAATCAAAAGAAAAAAGGCTTTTAAAATTACTTTAAAAGCCTTTTTTCTTTTTAAAATTTCTCTTTTTAAAATTTCTCTTTTTAAAACCCCATCGAAATCTTGTATTTCAGAATTGCTTCCATCACCCGATCACGCCCTGAAAAATAATCCACGCTCGTTCGCTCTGCAAGAATATCAGGTACTATCGTATTTGCCTTTGCATCCGAAGTTTTTAAAAATCGCGTTGAATAGGTGACTCTTATAGTGGAATTCGGCAACGAAAAACTCTTTACTTCACCAAAATGATTTGGTGCAGCGCCTGTCGCCTCACCAATAAGGATTGCCTGCGTATTGTCCTGCACCAGGAGCGTATTTAAGACTGCCGAGGAGAATGTCCGTTCACCGGTAATGACGAAAAGATTGCCTCTCTTATTAAATTGCGCATTTCTTTTTAAAGCGGAGACCATCGGGTGAATTATTCGCGAATCGCCACCGGTATTATTGCGCATGTCAAGAACAAATTTTGTCGCACCATGCTCCTCAGCAAACGTGAAAACTTCTTCCGTGAAATTTTTAAAAGACTGGCGCGGCATCTCCACACACGCATTATACTGCACATATATCGTCCGCGAATCGTCAAAATACCCAAACCAATAGGGTATTTTTTCATTCATTTGATAAGCAGGAACATCATCGCTGAGCTCGTCCAACACATTTTTTAAAGCGACTTTTCCAGTTTGAGGCGCTATACTTTCTATAAAAATCTCACCATCCTTTTCAAAAGAAAATTCTACTGATTCCATATTTTCAATTATGTCAAGCGCCTGTAAAACTTCCGGTGTTTGCAGAAGAATATCAGTGACGGCTTTTACACGTTGCGGGTTTTCATGGGGAATAAGCGTTTCTAGCTTTTTTAAGACCTCTTTCGTTTTTAAAGAATTGACCGCAATAAGTTTTGCCTTTAAAATCCGTTCGTCTTCTGCTTTCGTTACAAAAATCCCGTCTTTCAGCACGGTGAATTCCAACGGGAACTGCCGGAATGTACCATTAGCCCACGGCGTAATATTCGTGTGCGAATCGCCCACTAGCGCAAGGATTTTCATCAACTCAACGGCGATCTCATAATCCTGCAGCTGGGCAATATTTGCCTCAAGTGCAGTAATGTTTTTTTCAAAGTCACTTTTAGAAATCCTGTTAAAAAGATCAATATGACGTTCGGTAAGTCCGTTTTTAAAAGCGGAAAGGTCCTCTCGCCAAGCTTCATCGCGGCTCATCTGCGCCTGGAGAATTCCCGCCGAAAGAAAAAGAGTGAGGAAAAAACTTCTAAAGAAATTGAATGGTTGTGGCAAGGTGCTACCTTTTTAAAAAGTGTGATTTTTAAAATTGCTGCTTCAATGAAGACGAATGAGTTGCAATAAATTATTGCAACAAAGGAAGTTCGGGAAACTCATTTTTCAAAAGCGGTGTAATGAATTCGTACCCGTGTTTAAAACATTATGCATATGCGCGCAATCCTGCGTCGTCATTGCGAGGAGTCTTCGACAAGGTAGGCGCAGATTTGGCCGTTACATCATGTTGTACTTGCGACTGCTAGTCGGAGGATTCATCAGAATGACGAAGTAGGAATTATTGAAAACCTTTTGAAAAGAAATCCTAACAAAAGATCATGAACGAAACCAACCCCAAATACACAAATGCGCTCGCGCAGGAAAAAAGCCCGTATCTGCTCCAGCATGCGCATAATCCCGTGAACTGGATGCCGTGGAGCGAGGAAGCTTTTAAAAAAGCAGCCGATGAAGACAAACCGGTATTCCTGTCGATCGGCTACTCGACGTGCCACTGGTGCCACGTGATGGAGCATGAGTCGTTTGAAAACGAGGAGATCGCGCAGATGATGAATGACACGTTTGTGTGTGTGAAGGTGGATCGCGAGGAGCGACCGGATATTGACCACGTTTATATGGCTGTAACACAGATGATGACTGGGCATGGAGGATGGCCGATGACTGTTGTGATGACGCCGGACAAAAAACCTTTTTTTGCAGGAACATATTTTCCGCCACGGGCGAGGTTTGGGCGGAGCGGCATGTTTGAACTGATCCCCAAAATCGCTGAAGTCTGGAAAACGCAACGGAAGAAAATTTCTGAATCGGCGGAAGAGATTACAAGCCACTTGAAAAAGACGATGGACGGCGTTAGCGCGGGCATGGCTCTCGGCGAAGAATCTTTAAAATCCGCTTTTGATGTGCTTTCAAAGAATTTTGACGGCGAGCGCGGCGGTTTCGGCCAGAAGCCTAAATTCCCGACGCCGCATGTTTTTCTTTTCCTGCTGCGCTACTGGAAGCGCTCAGGCGATATTACTGCAATTGCTATGGTGGAAAAAACTTTGCAGGAGATGCGACGTGGCGGGATTTACGATCACATCGGCTTTGGCTTTCACCGGTATTCGACCGATCGCAACTGGCTTCTCCCCCATTTTGAAAAAATGCTCTACGACCAGGCTATGCTTGCACTGTCGTACATTGAGCTTTACCAGGCAACGCACAACGAGGATTACGCACAGACGGCGCGCGAGATTTTCACGTATGTTTTACGTGATATGACATCGCCTGATGGCGGATTTTATTCAGCGGAAGATGCGGATTCGGAAGGCGAAGAAGGCAAATTTTATGTTTGGACGGAAGCTGAATTGCGTGAGATTTTAGGCGACAGTGATGCAGAGTTTTTAAAGGAGGTTTTTGCCACGCAGCCCGATGGAAATTTCACAGAAGAAGCCACCGGGCATAAAACTGGCGCGAATATCCTACATCTGGCTGAAACGCTTGAGGCCAATGCGATAAAGCTGAACCTTAATAAAGATGATTTAAAAGCAAAAATTGAGGAATTGCGCAAAGAGCTTTTTTTCAAGAGAAACAAGAGAATTCACCCGTATAAAGACGATAAGATTCTGACAGACTGGAATGGCCTGATGATGGTTGCCTTTGCACGTGGTGCGAGGGTTTTGGGGAATGAGGAATATGCTGTAGCAGCACAAAAAAGCTTTGAGTTTATAAAAGCTAATCTTTTTAAAAATGGGCGATTACTACATAGGTTTCGCGATGGCGAGGCGACAATTGGGGGCAATGTAGACGATTATGCGTTTCTCATTTGGGGTCTGCTGGAATTGTATGGGACAACATTTGACATTGAGTTTTTAAAAACAGCAATTGAGCTCAACCTCACGATGCTCGAGCATTTCTGGGATGAAGACACAGGCGGATTATTTTTTACAGCGAAAGATGCCGAAACGCTGTTGGTGCGGAAAAAGGAAATCTACGATGGTGCGGTTCCTTCGGGTAATTCTGTCGCGATGCTCAATCTTTTAAAACTCGCGAAGATTACAGGAAATGCTGAGCTTTTGAAAAAGGCAGAGCAGATCAATCAGGCATTCTCGCCACAGATCTCGCGTTCGCCATCGGCATATACGCAGTTTCTCGTCGCGCTGGATTTTGCGGTTGGGCCGTCGAGCGAGATCGTCGTTGTTGGCAAGGAAACCGAAACGCAGGAATTTTTAAAAGAACTAAATAAAATGTATTTGCCAAATGCCGTTACACTTTTAAAAACGGAGAATTCCGGCATTGAAGAAATTGCGGAATTTACTAAAAACCAGATGGCAATAGCCGGAAAAGCAAGCGTATATATCTGCGAAAACTATGCGTGCAATCAGCCAGTCAGTTCTGTGCAGGAGATGATGGAGTTACTGGGGTAAAGCGTTTTATGAACATAAATTAACCAAGCAGGCGAAACTCTTTTAAAAGAAGTGAAGTTTTAGCATACGCACCATTCCACGCAATTTTAAAATTGCCGCGAAGAACGTATGCGGCACAATTTCCATATAATTTTTAAAGAGGAAGAGATGATGAAAAAAAACAGTTTATTGATCGCAGCAGCCATGGTAATTTCCCTGTCTGCATGTGAGCGCAATGCAGAAAATGCCGAAGAGCAAGCAAATCTTGAAAAACCAGCTGACACGATGACCGTACAGCGTAGCGATGAAGATATCCGTTTTGAACAGGAATCCAGCTCATATTACACAACGACTGATCAGCGTATTGCGATGCTTGATGCCCGGATGGACTCACTCCAGGCACAGGCAAGCCGCGCGCGCGGGGCTGAGAAAACACGCTTACAGCAGCGCTATGAGACTCTCCGCGCACGTCGTGACAGCCTGAATACAAACTACAGTGGCCTTCGCTCAGCTGCACGTGATACGTGGCAGAACCTCCGCACAGGTGTAGATAATTCTATTAATGCTATCGAGCGCGAATTCAACGAACTACGTATAGGCAATCCAACTGATAATACCGGCACAGCAGGAACAGGAACAACAAAGGAA
>DASPKH010000160.1:0-7114 GCA_035628175.1 Patescibacteria group bacterium | reverse complement strand
TTGCAAATTTCATCACACCGCACCATTATCCGCTTTTTAAAACTTGTAATGCGGCGCGAAAGTGGTTACTTTTGAATATTATTCTGCGTCGGAACAAGGGATTCCCGGTGCCCAAACTTTTACATGCCATGACCAACGAAGAAATACGCCCATACATAATAAACGTCCTTGAGAAAATTTGCTCAGGCTCCATGACCCGTCGCGAAGCTGCGCTATGGGCGGATGCTTTTAAGAAACAGGAAGCACCGCACGCGTTTTACGAAAATATGTTTTTGCCGTGGGGCGGTATGCAGGAAGCGTTCCTGGCGATAGTGAATGCGGAGATTTCTGAAAATTTTTCGACAAAAGGTGAGCCGTACTTTTTTAAAAATGCGGATTTTAAAGAATACTTCCTGATCGTAAACAAAATTGATGCTCCTTCAACAAGAGAAATATTCCAGCCAATCCGCCCGCACCAGCTTTTAAAACCACTGGACAATTCGCTTCTGATCTTTTCAAAAACAATTGAGGCAATCCTGCCCGACTACATTACTCCATTACGAGGCCACGACGAACTCGATTTTCATAAGGAAGCTGTTTTTAAAAACAGTTCAGGCACACCGTTTCGCTTCATTCAGCACATGCGCTCGAAGATCGTTGGCACGGATGTTTTTGTCGCGCAGGAAGATTGCACGCGGGAAGTGTTGATTGAATTTATTGCTGATATGAAAACTGCGCCAAAGGACATTTTCTGGATTCCCGCGCATCTTCTGCCCCTCTAAAAGATAGATTCCCTCCTGCGCGGGAATCTATCTTCTATCATTACTATCTCTTATTTTCTCTTAAAACCGACTCTGTATTTCTTAAAAACTCCAATTCCCCAATATCCACCACCCGGCTCTCCTCACTCAAGCGTACCGTCACTTCCTGCTTCTGCTCAGCCGCCGTACCAAACCTTGTAAAAAGCTGCATCTGTATCGTCGTCGGCCCGGACACTTTCTGCGAACGCGTGCCGTAATAATTCACCTGCACTTTGTATTTGCCGTCCGTCGCGGTTTTTAAAAGGAATTCCTCCGGGCCGTAGCCGCCGGTGAGGTCGCGCGAAAGGTGCCCACCGCTTTTTGTATTCGGGTGTGAATAAAA
Source organism: Patescibacteria group bacterium (assembly GCA_035628175.1). Taxonomy (GTDB): domain Bacteria; phylum Bacteroidota; class Ignavibacteria; order Kapaibacteriales; family DASPKH01; genus DASPKH01. The sequence goes on along the minus strand of DASPKH010000160.1, from coordinate 5,992 downwards.
ACACTTTTCGCCTGCTGGGTCGGTCACCCACAGGTCCATGTCGCAATTGTCCGTGTCCCAGTTCAGAACGACACGCACATCCACAGGCATGTTTTTAAGCAACCGCTTGTCAATACGCGAAAGGTCGAGCGGCGATTTTGCTTTTGCGATAATCGCGTTCATTTCGCCGAGCGCGATTAGCTCTATCTCGGGAAAACGGCTGTTCCACGGCCTTAAAGCCATGGCGTAGAGCGTGTCCACGGCGCGTTGCGATTCGCCGGCAGCAGCTAGTGCAAGCGCGAGGTCGCGGTAGGACTGCGGTTCCTCGCCGCGGATTTTTAAAACTTCTTCAAAAACAGCAACCGCCAGCGCATGATGTCCAAGCTGCTCCAGACGCCGCGCCAGTACACGCAAAAGCTCGTGGTTTTGGAGCTCCATTTCGGCAATATTCGACAGGATGCGAAGCGCGAGAGCTTTTTCGGCCTTCACGGCAAAATAATCCGCCACATCAAGATAAAAACCAACGCTCCCGCCATACTGCTCTTTTAAAAGCAAATATGCGTTGTATAATTCAGCGTTTGAAACAGTTTTAAGCGAATCGAGATACGGCGCCTGCGGATTCCATGCTTGAAGTCTGATTTTGCCTTCTGAAGTAGAGTTATCACCTTTAAATTGGTCACCAACATCTAAGCCGTCAACTTGGATTATGGTTCCACTTACACGACTCCCACGAACTTCAAAATTTCCTGAAGCTCTCGCTGGAGCTGGCATAAGTGCATCGGAAGATTCTTCTGAAATAACTCCAGGACTGATTGGTACTACTGATTGAACATTTTCGCGCGGAACATTTATTAAGCTGGTTCCTACGCGTGTTTTATCTACTCTGCGTTCAGCCATAACCATAACTTCTTTGGAGCTAGTCGTATCATTTTGCAATTGTACATTAAGTGCGGCATGTTTCCCACTATCCAAAACAACGTATTTTGTAAAGTCTTTGTAACCTACACCCGTAATACGTACATTGTAACGTCCGGCTTTAATGTTCGCCACAGTAAATGTACCATTAGCTTTAGAATAAGCGCCACGAGTGGTGCCTTCAATTCTAATAGATGCGCCTGGAATTGGCTGCCCGTTCATATCTCCGACTGTACCAACTAATATTGAGTATTGCGACTGTGGCAGCTGTGTAAACAGTTCATGTGGTTTAATATTACTGAGCCGCTCTTTTTCTAACTGATAACTCCTTTTTAATGAATCAAGCTGCAGCTGTCGTTGGATTTGGTTTAAAGAATCGCGCCTCATTTGTGCTGATAATTCTTTTGATTTTACTAGTTTATAATCATCCCACCACTCACCACGCTTTTTAAAAAGCCCAACCACATATTCCAAATGCGCGCTATCCTTATTTTTAAAATCCTGCCACAAATTTTTAACCCGCGCAAAATACTCCACCCGCAAATCCTCCTCCGGCGGAACAATCCCGTGCCGCACATAATCCTCGATGCGCTCCAGCACAATCAGCGACGTATTGCGCGTCACAATCGAAAAATCCTTGCCGAGCTGCGTGATTTGGGGCTTATTTTTCTCCTCCTGTATCATCAGGTGCGCCAGCTTTTTCTGCGCCCAGATGCGGCGGATCAGCCCGCCCGTTTCCACGCCAAAATCATCCGCTTTTAAAAGGATAGTGCGCGATTCCATCACTTCAGCCCCAAAACCAAAATTCAGCGTCACTTCCGCATCGCCTTTAAGCAGCTTTCCCGCAAACGAAAAATTGCCCGCAACAGGCGTCGCCACGCGCGGATACGTTTCAGCAATTTCCGCGTTTTTAAAACTCGCCGAAATAAACTGGAACGCCGTTCCCGCCATCGCCTCTGCCGCCTGTTCGTCCGAAAGCGCCGTGAGATTTACAAACCGCCCGCCGCTTGCCTGCGCGATAAATTGCAAATACGGAAAATTCGCCGACTGCGAAGAATTCACCACCATCACCGGCGTTTGCGAAAGCGCGATTTCACGTTTGCCAAAATTCGCAATCCCGTCGCTCGACAAAACTATTTCATCGGTTTTAAAAGCCGCAAAATCCAGCGCGCCAAGTTGTGTCGCGCCGTCATATTTCACACTTTTTAAAAACTCCCGCAGCGTCGCCCAATTCCCCTCCGACACATCAAACCGCCGCGCCGCCTCAACATCATTCCGAAGGAGCACCACGTCCACGCGGCAATTCGCCACCCGCGCAAAATAATTTTCCAGCAACTTAAACTCTCGCTCCACATTTTTAAAAGCCCCGGACGCCGACGCATCCCACACCAGCGTTATCGAACGCGGCAGCTTTTTAAAAGGCGTGTTTTCCGGCTCACCCGGTTTAAAATTCACATAAAAATACCGCTCTCCGCCAACTTCCTCAATTAATATTTTCGGCCGCGACGCATTCACCGGAACCACGATTTCCAGCGCCTCATCCGCTATAAAATTCTCCTCGGTAAATTCCGCCAAAAAATTCTTTTTAAAACTTTTAAAAGTAACATCACTTTTAAAATCACCCCGCACAAGGGGCAAAAACTCCTGCTGGAACGCCTCGAGCCTCAGCGAAAATGAATCAATCTTTTCTTTAAAAGCCAGCGGCAGCCGGTACGCCGCGCCGTCCGCGTCATAGCGCAAATCCTGCTCATACGCTATCAGCACCGTTTTTGTGCCGCGCGCAGGAATCGGGTACACACGCATTTTAAAATTATTGCCCGCCGTCATCTCCAACAGCGCCGGGTCAATCTTCGTCCGCACCACATCCTCAAACGCCACTCGGCCCCGTTCCTTCTCCACCACCACGCCCTCGCGCAGCCGCCCGCCGACCTCCATCGCCAGCCGCGACACCGTCTGCCCCTCGCCCAGTGGAAAATTCAGCTCGCCCTCCAGCACCCTGTTTTGCGCATTAAAAAACGACATCTCCATCGTCGTCGTCGCCAGCGAACCCGTGATATTCACACTCACCTGCAGCGCCCCCAGCTTCAGCGGAACCTGCTTCTCGCCGTCCGTCACCAGCAGCTGCGGCTGCGCAAAACCTTTAAAAACACACAAAAACAAAGCAACCAAAACGGAGAGGATTTTCGGAGTGATTTTCATAACGGCCTCGCTTTTAAAAACGGTGATTTCCCTCAAAGACACGCACCAAGCGCAAATGGTTACACAAATTACCATTTTCGCCGTAAATTAGAAAGCGCACGCTTTTTAAAACCATTTTTAAAAATGATGTTTCCCTCACTGCGAAATTCCAACCAGCAGTGGGCGGTCACCCTTGCCGTCCCGACAGCTGTTTTAAAAGGATTTTTAAAAAGAATTGTTTCAAAAAGAATTGTCATTCCCGCGAAGGCGGGAATCCATCTTCAATCGTCAAAGGTACGCGCCCGTCATTGCGAGCGCAGCGCGGCAATCGCAAATACCTTGAACGCGTCAAACTGTCTTCGCGATTGCCACGTCGCAGGAGACTGCTCCTCGCAATGACAGCTTTTTAAAAAAGAAACAAGTATGAATGCAAAACATAAATTTCAATTTCGTGCATTGCAGCTAATACTACCGCTTTTGACAATTGTTATGATTGCAGGAGTAACGTGGGAATATTTTAGTAGCAAATCACTTAGCGACAAAGGCGAACTTGCGCCATTTTCCCAAGGACTTTTTAAAAACCAAATCACGGGAAGAATCGGAAAAATCAAAATTAATCGTGGCAAAGCAATTATTTTTCTACATACCAATGGTTTTAAAAGCAATACTGAAATTGAGTTTAATCCGAATGAAAATGGCTTTTTTAACAATGTGCAGCCAAACGACTCGCTTTGGAAATTCGCGAATACAAATATTATTTATACGATTGGAAAAGACAGTGTAAAGTATAAGTGGAGTTTCTTGACAAGAGATAGATATGGCAGGAAATATGCTGAATGACAATTAGCCAAAATACAAATAGCATTAAGGCATCACAAGATGGATTCCCGCCTTCGCGGGAATGACAGTTTTAAAAGAGATTGTTTTTAAAACCAGTCACCAATCATAAGTTACCAGTTACAAATTGAAAATGACAAAAATCCCCGTAACAATAATCACCGGCTTCCTCGGCTCCGGCAAGACCACGCTTTTGAACTACATTCTTACGCAGCCGCACGGACGTAAAATCGCGGTGATTGAAAATGAGTTCGGCGAAATCGGCATAGACCACGAGCTCGTCATCCGCGACGAGGAGGAAATCGTGGAGACAAACAACGGCTGCATCTGCTGCTCCGTGCGCGGCGACCTCGTGCGCATTTTAAATGATTTGCTCCAGCACACAAAGCGCTTCGACACGCTCATCATCGAGACCACCGGCCTTGCCGACCCCGCGCCCGTCGCACAAACATTTTTCTATGATGAAGACCTGCGCGAGCAGTATGAGCTGGATGCCGTTGTAACGCTCGTGGACGCGCGGCACATCGCACGTCAGCGTGAGTATTCCGCCGAAGCGGCAAAGCAAATCGCCTTTGCCGATGTTATCCTTTTAAACAAAACCGACCTCATAGAGCCGAATGAAACCGAGCTTTTAAAAGCCGAGCTTTCGCGCATCAACCCAATGGCAAAAATCCACACAACGATAAATTCAGAAATAGACCTCGACGCCATTCTCGACATCGGCTCCTTCGACGAAAAGCGTGCCGACGCGCGGCTTTTAAAAACGCATGAGCATTCCCACACGGACGTAGTGTCTGTCGGCATCGAGCTTCCCGGCGAAGTGAACATAACGGCGTTTGAAGCATGGCTGTCGCTGTACTTGCAGATAAATGGTGAGGATGTTTTCCGTTTTAAAGGAATACTTTTTCCGATGGGGCGCGAGCGCACGATGGTTCTCCAGGGAATGCATATGATGATGGAGCTGAAGAACGGGTATTTTAAAAAGGATGGGGAGGAGGCGGTGAATAGGATTGTGTTTATCGGGCGAAATCTGAAGCGGGAACAGATTGAAGTTGGTTTTAGGTCTACATTGAAAAATGTGTAATTGGAAAATTAAAATTGATTTTTAGGAAGCTCACTTTAAAAACGCTAAATTATATTGTCACTCCCGCAGCGCAGCGAGTCGGTAATCTTTCTTTCGGTGATTGCATTGCGCGTCGTGCTGATGATTAAAGAAAGATTCTGGGTAATCCGGAATGACAACCCTTTCATAGTTGAAAATTTTAACATGGCATTTTAAAAAAAATCAGTAAATTGCTGTCGGATAATCTTTTAAAAAGAATAAAATGCAGCAAAATATTGATTATAACGCGATGCTTGATGTCGCGATAGAAGAAGCGAAAACCGGCCTGGCCGAAGGTGGGATACCGATAGGCGCGGCGCTGTTTGACTTCGATGGCAATTTGCTTGGTCGTGGACACAACAGGCGTGTGCAGGAGGGCGATCCTTCTATTCATGGCGAAACAGATGCCTTCCGTAAGGCTGGGCGCCAGAAAAATTATCGCAAAACAATTATGGTGACGACGCTTGCGCCGTGCTGGTACTGTTCGGGTTTGGTGCGACAGTTTAATATTGGCAAGGTGGTGGTCGGCGAAACGCAAAACTTCAGCGGTGGCGTCGAATGGCTGCGTGAGAATGGAATAGAGGTAATTGATTTAGCTTCAGAAGAATGCGTAAAAATGCTTGGGGATTTTATCAAAAAAAATCCCGAACTTTGGAACGAAGATATAGGGGAAAATTGAATGATGAGTTTTATGAAGTAAAAGATGTTCAAAATCCGGACGCAAATGGAACATTTTTTTTTAAGCAAAGTAGATAAAGTTTACATCGGAAATCAAAGCTCTGAGCTCACCGCTTAGAGTTTAAAAAAAGCAGCAGTTTTAAAAAAGAGGAAATAATGGTATTTGACCATATCAAAAATGCGCATTTGTATTATGCGCTTCACCCGCGGTTTCAAAAAGCTTTCGAGTTTTTAAAAAAGTCCGATATTCACACGCTCCCGGCCGGTAATTATGAGATTGACGGCGAGGATGTTTTTGTGATA
>DASPKH010000159.1:0-18317 GCA_035628175.1 Patescibacteria group bacterium | reverse complement strand
CGAATTTAGCTACAAAGCTTACAAAACCGTCTGTCATGCCCGGCAAAAAGTCCGATGGTCCACAAAATTAATCTCATAAGTGTACCATCCACTCACATAAATATTACCGGCGCGGTCAGTTCTGATAAGTGTAGGATGTTGTTCGAGTTTGCCGCCTAACCTGCGTACCCAGAATAACATCCCGTCACCATCATACTTCGCAATGAATCCATCGGAGACTGCGTCAAGATGTTTTTCTGCTTTGTAATTCAGCAGCCCACGATAGCCGAGGATTCCACCCATATAAAACATTGCGCGCGAATCCTTCGGGTTGTTTTTTAAAAGCCGGTCACAAACCTGTTCTACCTGCTGCGACGTTTTTAAAAACGCCTTATAGTCAGTGTCATCACCTGCGTTGCTAAAGCGCGTATAATACACCATAGCTTTGTAAAAATATCCACGCGGATCTCCCGGCGCCTGCTTTATTACCTCATTGCAACCCGCTTCTGATTCGGCGTAGCGAAGATTGTACAGGTCATCAATAGCCGCCGCGGTCGTTGTGTGTACTTTCGTCCAGTCAATTGTCTGCGCTCGGAGTGAGAAACCACACAGGAAAAATATTACTATGCTGTAAAATTTCATTGTTAAAAGATTAAACGATTATCAGTGAATGAAAGCTCTTGCGGAAAATTATGTATTGATAAAAATACGCTTTTTAAAAATAATCACCACAACCTAAATCTATGAACTGGCACGATTTTCGCGTTTCAAAAAGTTGGATTTATATAAACAATACAGGAAGAATGAGCAAAACAACTACGAAATATTTTTTTCTTGCGGTACTGGCTGTCCTGATACAATCATGCCAAAGCAGTGTGCGCTTTGCTTCACGCGATAATGTCGGGCGAGGTTCGGTGGATATTCCGACGCGTGGCGAAACTCCCTCACTGGATAATGCAAGCGAAACGCAAGTGAAAATCATTAAAAATGCCGAAGCCTGGCTCGGAACGCCGTATAAATGGGGCGGAAATACACGAAGTGGCGTGGACTGCTCCGGCCTCGTCGTTGAAGTTTTTAAAACGGTGAACGCACGGCTTCCACGTACATCGTTTGAGCAATACCAGCAGGGAAAGCCAATTGGCGGCGGCAGCCTGGAAGTAGGCGACCTTGTGTTTTTTACTTTCGAGGAGGGACGCGCTGTGACGCATGTCGGTATTTACGCCGGCGAGAATAAATTTATTCATGCCTCTACATCGCGCGGCGTCACGTATCAATCGTTGTATGACAAGCCGTACTCGATTGCCCTTGTCGGCTACAGGCGTTTTTTAAAAGAATAAGGTGTGTTATCTTACAATCAGTATTTTTTTCGAAAAAAATTGTCCGTCGGTTTCTAAAGTCAGAACATATGATCCATGGCCGAATTCTTTTGTATTAAACTCTAGATTGTGTTCTCCGGCAAGGATATTCTCTTCCAAAATCATTCTTCTGCGCCCCAAAACATCCGTTATTGAGATACGGACACTTCCTTCTTTAAATGTTTTAAAGGAAGCAGAAGCGATTTCCTTCGCCGGATTTGGAGTGATTTCTAAGACAGGATTATCCTGTATCTGTTTAGGGTCAGGTAATTCGCCAAGGATTGTAAAAACCCCGTTTTGGTGTGTCGTTTCAAACTGCCTTCCGGTGGAATCCTGTAAGCTACATGAAACAATATGAATTTCCGGTGAAATCTTGTCTCCTGCAATTATTTTTAAAGGAATTTGTGCAAGCACATCACTGCTAAAGTCGCTCATTTGATTAATTTCTATTGTATCAACAGTGTTCCCCCGTTTTAAAACCATTTCTTCTTTAAAAAGGTCAGTATCTGGCTGAAAGAAATAATTAGCATAAGCAATCTGTGCCCGGAAACTTTTAAGGTGAATTCTTTCACTACCATGCTTTTGATAATTAGTAAGGGTAAGCTTGATATTACGGGTTTCGCCTTTATATGCTGAATCATTTGATAAAGCAATGTGGCCAATGCGGCCGCGGCCATACAGATCCGTTGACGATCTGCCAGTCGCTACATCATCACTATATTCAATTACGAGGCGGGCATTAGAGCGGCCTACAAACTCAGGCCGGTATCGGATGGATATTGAGGCTGACCTCTGCTCATTGGAGAGCCGGATAGTATCAGGAGTTATTATTGTAAAATATTTAGCATCAGTCCCTGTGATCCACGCTCGTATATTGACAGGCTTCTGATCAGCTGAAGTTTTTGTGGCTATTGTAATGACAGTATCTTTTTGAATGCCAATGCCAATCGGCCCAAAATCAACTGTAAACGGATGGAACGTATTGACCGGAGCAGAGAATTTTTCACCCTTTACACTCACGTTATACTCGTATGACTGAGTACCGACAGAAAGTATTGTATTGCTCATCCCTGTGTCATATGGCTCAAAGCGGAAGGCAACTGTTCGCTTTTCTCCTGGCTGGAGGATACCGGGAAAGTGCCCGGAAAGGAGCTTGGATGAATGTAGGTAGCCGATATCTGCATAGCGTATATAAAACGGGTATTTTCCTATATTGGAAATAATATTTCGGACAACAGAATCCCGAAAATTATACATACGGCCCAGATCAATATCTTTAGTCAGAAAAGTTGCCTGCGGCTTTACAATGGCAAATGCTTTGTCGGAAATATCTGATTGCTCATGCGTAAGGTTTATATATTTCGCTAAAAATGAACGTTCGCTCGGATAATTTGTATTTTTTAGCGTCATACCTCCTGAAAAGTTGAGCGCGATCGATTCGGACCATCCCGACAGATAAATGTTTCCATTCCGGTCAGACGTAAAAGCATTCATATACTCCCGGGAGGCTCCACTAATATTCCTGGCCCACTGCGTAATACCGGAATAATAAAATTTAGCTATAAAGATATCATCGTTCCTACCCTGCATCAGAACTCCATTTCCAAAGTCTGAATATGCAGTATGAGTTCCAGCTAAATAAATATCTTCTTTATTTCGTAGCAAGCTCATTTCATATCCTATCGTACCTGCCAGATTACGCGACCACAGAATCTTTCCTTCAACATTATACTTAGCAAAGTAACATGGTCTGTTACCTGTATTGGAGAGTTCAGCCATACCACCAAAATCAAGAGTTGCTGAAGAGTAGATACCCGCTACATATACATTTCCGGATTCGTCGAAGGTCATTGAGCCAGCCGATTCATCTGATTCACCTCCGATACCGGTGGCCCAGATCGCATTTCCATCAGGCTCAAATTTTGAGAGGAATACATCATTTAGCCATTCACTATCAGCATCAGTCTGATTAGTAAGTCTGTTATTCCTAAACTCAAGGAAAGGCGAGCTAAATACCCCATGGATCAAAACATTCCCCGAATAATCTACTGCTATTGACTTAGGGATAGCACTACCTGAAGCTATATTTCTTGCAACTTTTAAAACGCCTGCATTATTGTAGCAAGCAACGAACATGCTTGGAAGTTCAGGATCAGACTGTCTAATTATCTGTCCGGTTTCAAAAATTAAGGAATCCGATGCTAAACTCCCTGCTACCCAGATATTTCCGTTCTTATCAGTAGATACTGGTAATTCAGATCTATACACGAATGAACCGAGTGATCCACAACCAGCTTTTTTAGCCCATTGCACAATTCCCAGGGAATTAATTTTTGCAAGAAAGAAATTTGACGGTGAATCAGAATTTAGAGTGACATTATCACCAAAAGCAATGCTCCCCCGAGGGAAAAATCCGGTAATATAAATGTTGCCGGAGCTATCAAGCGCCATGGCTGAGGATTCTACCGAAGAACCATAGCCGGATAAGATTTTCTTTTCCCAAAGTATAGTACCATCACCTGAATACTTTATAATATGTAAATCAGAGTAATGGGTATAATTATTTGGACTGTTGTTTCGCGTATAGATATTTCCATTTTTATCCACCAGGAGCGAGGTAACCCTGCCTTTTTCCTTTGTTATTTTTGCCCAGGCTGGTGCACTATTAGGATAATGCCTGACACGGATGCGCCCCTGATTACTTGCAGTATTAGGTATTTTCCATTTATACGAAAGCGAATCTGCTTGTTGGGAGATTACCTGCCAGGTCTTGCCGTTGTCGAGGGTATATTCAACACTTGCTGCATCGCCTCTTGGAAGCCCTTCCCAACGCAGTGTGGTGTCGCTACCTGCTACCAAGGTGTCTTCTGCATTAGGATAAACTACCCTAAGAGTTTGCTCTGAGAGCGCCTGATCTGGGAATCCTCCGCCGAAATATACAGCAGTCTGTGCGCATGCGCTATTCTCAATGCTCAGTAGGGCAGAAATACGCAATGAATCTTTTGGTGAAAACCGTACTTTTAAAAGCCTGCCTTCATCTTTTTGCAAAACAAAGGGTGGTGGCGTCCCTCCAAAATCTATTATGCTGAAATACTCACTTGATAGGGTAATATCCGTAATATTTATACTGCTATTTAAGGCCGAGATAGTGATAGTGGTATCTTTACTGCCTCCGGGCGTTATCCCTCCCAGTGTGATTGACGACGGTGTGAGTTTGAGTGACACCAGCGATTGCTCAGGAGCAATATAGGAAAGCTGTGCCTGAGCAGAAAGGGGAATAAGTGAAACTGAGACATTACGCACCGGCTCGCAAACAGCAGCGCTCTCCCATTCTATTTCACCCGGCTCACTGCGTATAATACCTTGTAACTCCACTGCAAGTTGCTCAGCTTGTTCAACAGAGGTTACATTATCAAATACTGCTCCCCCTGTATATTCAGCCAGAAATTTTAAATCCGAGCGTGCATTGCTCTTATCACCTGCCCATGAAGAGCAAATAATAATATACAGGCGTAGATTCTCTGTCTTAAGTTGTTGAGCATAAGTATAAGCACCGTGCTGCAGCGACTGTTGGCCATCAAGAATCATGACCGCAACGCGTCTATGCCATGCTTCTTTAGCTATCGATGGCAGATTAGCTATAGGATTAACTATGCTATAAGGATAAAAAGAAGAAAATTGATACCCCGAATTAAAGTCTCCTGATGCTTCCAGGGGAGGCAGTGCACGGAGGATTCGATTGCGGTCAGTTGTAAAATCAACGTTGAGCATTGCCTTATCATTAATTGTCTGAAGTGCCAGTTGATCAAGCGGTGACGCAGTTGTCTGGCTAAACTTCGTTGTAAATGCCTTTCCTATTTCAAGCGGCGGGGCAAAACCTTTATCACTGTATCCCATTGAATATGATGTACACAAGGAGATAATAACGGATAAATCTTCCTTTGGCTTCGGCGGCGCCCAGGTTACGTTTTTTACGATGGATTTTGTATCATTTTCACTGATTATAAAATCCGCCTGAGAAAATCCATTAGACAGTTTCCCCTTATTATCTAACGCATAAAACTTCGCTTTCATTAAAGGGAATTGTGAACTGTCAATTTTAAAAACTTCTAACCGTGCATTTTGCGCCACTGCCGTACATTGCATACTGAGGTAAAAGGCGAGGAGGAGGATGTACCACATGTTTGCCCCTTTAAAAGAGAGTGAAGTTCAGGATAAGCTTCATTCAAAATAAGGATTTCCTGGTAATAATTCTTAAAAAACTTATTTTAAAACAAAAAAGCCGGAGCAGCTTTTTAAAAACTACCCCGGCTTAAAAACTTCACTTTAAAAAAACACCTATCGCTCTATCACCACATTCTGCGAAAACACCTGCCCTCCGGCTTCCAGCGTGAGGACGTAGATGCCTGCGGGGAAATTCGCCGTATTGATTTCTGCGCTGTGCTCGCCTGCGTCGAGGGTTTCTTCTTTTAAAAGTGTCTGCCGTCCGAGAACGTCGGTGAGCGTTAGGCGCGCGCGCGATGGCGCTGTTGTTGTAAACGATATGCGAGATGTAGAGTGTGCAGGGTTTGGGTGGATGGAGAGAATGTCGGTTGTTTTTAAAAGTTCGTTATCTGCTACACTTACAGGGTTAAATGATGCGTATTTAGCAATAAAAATGCTGCCAGCAAAATTTCCATTTAATGTATTATCTTTCCCGAACTGAACCTGGCCTGAAAAATTACCAGATGTATAAATATTATTATTTTTATCAACCATTATTAATTGTTGATTCAAAATAGCATCAGTTTTACTTACAGACTTTCTCATATCCACAATTTTGCCCTGTGCATTATAGGTGACTATAAAATTAGCCTGTTCGCTTGAAACTATTACATTACCGTCATCTAAGTTTAAAGTACCTTTCACTTCAAGGTTTAAATGAGTATTGCCATCCGAATCAGTAGCGATGTTCGAAAAGGGATTTAATCCACTTAAATTTGTTGAGTTGATGATTTCTTTTGCCCAAACAATGTCTCCATTAGGTTGGAATTTAGCAAGGAAGTAATTATTTGGACTGTAATAGTCCGTATAGCTTTCATTAATTAGTTTAATTCCATTTCCAAAATCAATGGCTCTATCAAAATTTCCAAGAATATAAATATTTTTCTTTTTATCAATCGCAACAGCTTGTGGAGTACAAACGGATGAATCCGCGCCATAATTCAGAATCCAATCTATTTCACCAGAATAATTATACTTGGTAATGTGTACATCTGCTCTTCCCTTAGACGCCGATTTGGTTCCATCATATTGCTCGACTTTCCCAATGAGTTTACCTACCGAGAAAATATTATCAGCGTTAGTGATTATCCTATTTTCAGTCATTACGCCAGACTTTATATAAGAACTCCACTCATAATTTCCATCACTATTGTATTTTGCTATATACCCGTAACTGCCGCCGACGTACATTTCTCCATTTGGATTCACCTTAAAGGAAGTTATTCCGCCATTGTACGACTGAAATCTCTTAGCCCATAATGGTTGCCCCTCTGGGCTATACTTCACTATAAATCCGGAATTACTAAAGGGAATATTTGGAGGCGCTTCTAATGAAACACCGTTACCAAAGTCAACAGTATTGGCTCCACCCATTACATATACATTGCCATTTGCATCGCAAGCGAGAATTCCCATATGTCCATTGCGAATTGTTCCATCTACATTATCATTTGGAGTGTGCGTTTGACGTGCCCATAGTACTCTACCATCAGGAGCATATTTTACTATAAAACCATCAATAGATTTAGTGGTTAAAGTAAAATCGCCAAAACCTTTTTGGCCTTCAAAATGCCCACAAACGAATACATTTGCATTAGCATCAGAAGTCATCGAAAGAGGCCATCCAATCAAGCTATCGTTTGTAGTAGCGTTTACCCAAAGAAGTTGATTATTGTCAATTTCCTGCGCAAACAATGCAGTAGAAAAACTTAAAACTAAAAATGAAATTACATAGTAAACTTTTTTCATCAGATTCTCAGGAGATGTATTTTTGTTTTTTGATTTTCTTTAATATACCTAAATATTTAAACTTTCCAATAGCTTTTAAAACCAAACTCCCGTAATTTTACACTTCCATTTTACAACGCAAAAAATCTCCCTTTTTTAAAAATACATGAAACCAATTCTCCTCGAGGTGAGCGGCTTCGGCCCTTTCGTCGAACATACAGTTGTTGATTTTACGCGGCTCGATAACACCTCGCTTTTTCTGGTGTACGGGCCGACGGGCGCGGGCAAGACGACGCTTTTTGATGCGGTGAGCTATGCGCTCTATGGCGAGACGTCGGGCCGCCGCAAGTCGAAGGACATGGTGAGCGATTACGACCGCGCCGGGCAGAAAACGAGCGTGAGCTTCACCTTTGGGCTGGGCGAGAAGTTTTACCGCGCGAACCGCTCCATCCAGACAGACAAGCCCGACAAAGTGAGCTTTGAAATGTTTGATAAGGATATGTTGCCGATAGCCGCGCCGCTCACGAAAATCCTCGAAATCCGCACACGCGTCGAGGAAATCCTCGGCTTCACGGCTGACCAGTTTCAGAAGGTGATAATGCTGCCGCAGGGCGAGTTTGAAAAGCTGCTCGTGGCGGAAACCGGCGAGCGCGAGAAGATTTTGACGAAGCTTTTTGACGCGGATATTTACTCGAAGATTTCTTTAAAACTTGCCGAAAAAGCTGATGCGAAAAAGAAGGAACTCGCTGCCTTTGACATGCGCGTGAAGGCGCGGCTGGAAACGCTCGGGCTGGAATCGGTGGAGGAAATTGAGAATAAAATCGGCGACGAAATTCTCGCTGAAGAACTTTTAAAAAAGGATATTTCTGAGGCGGAAAATCTTTTTAAAAAAGCGCGTGAACAGCGTGAAATTGCCGAGCGAACGGAGAGAAGTTTTAAAGAATTTGAAGCGGCGCAAACTGCTTTTAAAAACCATGAAGCGAGTGGTGAAAGTCTTTTAAAAGAACGTGAAAAACTAAAATTGGCGGAACTTGCCGAACCGCTGAATGGCAGTTTGCAGCAGGTTTTAAAACAGCGGAATTCGATTGCGGAAAAGGTGGAATTGCAGAAGATAGCGAAGCTGGATATTGCTAAAAATGAGGAGCTTTTAAAAACTGCGGAGCGCGATTATAACGGAATTCCTGCGCTGCGGAATGAGATTGAGGCGCTGCGTTTTAAAACGGCGAAACTGGAGGAAATTAAACCGAAATTAGAGGAAAGATCTGCGCTGCAAGCGCTTTTAAAAACGCATTCCGACAAACGGTTTTTAAAAGAAAAAACGGTGAAAGCGCGAGGCGTTGAGCTGGAAACTCTGACACGGCGGCTTGCGGAAATTGATGCGATTCTGCCGCAAACGGAAGGAATTGCCGCGCAGCTCATGGGCGTGACGCAAATCCTCGATGCGTGGCGTGAAAGCTCGCGCCTCCGTACGCAGCTTCGCGAAACGGAAATCGTTCAGCAGGAGCGGACGGCGTTGCTTTTCAAAAGCTACGAAGATTTGGAAAAAGCAGCGCGCGAACGTGATGCGGCGGACAGGATTTTCAACGCCCTTGATAAACGCTGGCGGAGGAATCAGGCAGCGTTGCTCGCGGAGAATCTTGTGGATGACGAGCCGTGTCCCGTGTGTGGTTCGCACCACCACCCGGCGCCGGCGGAAAAAACGAACGATTATATTTCCACAGAGCAGCTTGAAAGAGCAAAGGCAGAGCGCGAAAATGCGGGTGATTTTTACGAGCGTGCAAAGCGGAAATTTGAGCAGCACAAAGCCGAAAAGGATGAGACCGAGCAGGATATTGCGGGTTTTAAAAAGCTGCTGAAAGAGCTGGCTGATGTGAGCGAAGAGGAGTTTTTAAAACGCACGCGGCAACTGGAACATGAGCATAAGGAAGCTCTTGCTGCGACGAATAAATTGGAAGAATTGCGCCGTGAGCGTCAGCAGAAAAATGTGCTTAAAACGGATGTTGAAGCGGTTTTAAAAAGTGAAGAAGATGAATTACAGGAAGTGAAATTGCAAGAGCAGGAAGTGAGCGTGAAGATTTCCTCGATTGAAATTCCAGAAACGATAACTTCTCTCGATGATGTTGAAGCTGAGCTTTTAAAAATTGCAAAAGAGATAGTTTTAAAAGAAGAAAAAATTAAGCAGACAGAAGAAAACTTCCTCAAACAAAAAACAATTCTTACTCAGCTGGAAGCGGGTTTTAAAGCGGGAGAGGAATCGCTTCGCAGCATGAATGCGGAAATGGAAAAGCTGCTGGATGAACTTCGCGGCGCGGCGTTGGAACGGGGTTTTAAAAGTACAGATGAAGTGCAGTCGGCACTTTTGCCACAGAGTGAACGCGACTTTTTAAAAGGAAGAATTCAACAGTGGGATGAGAATTTAATACGTTTTCAAACGGAACTGGAGCGTACGGAAAAAGCTGTTGACGGGTTGCTTAAGCCTGAAATGGAGATAATTTTTAAAGAGGAAAAAGAGCGCGAGACTGCCTTGCAGCGAGTGCGTGATGCAGCAAAGGAACGCCGCATGACGATTGAAATGCTGGAGGGGGCAAGGCGGGAAATCCAGCAGATGTACGTGCGGCAGGATGCGCTCCTAAAGAAAGCCAGCGCGCTTTTTGACCTGGCGGAGATGGCGAAGGGCAATAATGCGCTGAAGCAGAAATTCCAGACGTTTGTGGTGTCGAGCTTTCTGGATGAGATTTTGCAGCACGCCAATCAGCGGCTGAAGCTGATGTCGCAGGGGCGCTACACGCTGGTGCGCTCGGAGGAAATCGTGGACAAGCGGCGCAAAACCGGGCTGGACCTGAATATTTTTGACAATAATACAGGCGAGCAGCGGCCGGTGGACACGCTCTCGGGCGGCGAGAAATTTTACACGTCGCTGGCACTGGCGCTTGGTTTGGCGGACGTGGCAACGGCACACGCGGGCGGACGGCGGCTGGAAAGCATGTTCATTGACGAGGGTTTTGGCACGCTCGACGCCAATACGCTCGACCTGGCGATACAGACGCTCATGGATTTGCAGGAAGGCGGGCGGCTCGTGGGCATCATCTCGCACGTGGAGGGCTTAAAAGAGCGCGTTCCCGTGAAGCTGGAAGTGGTGAAGCGGCATAATGGGAGTTTTTTGAAGTGGCATGGGGTGGAGGGGAATTGAAGTAAAAAGGAAAAAGTTTTTGAAAGCAAAAAGTTTTTGAAAGGAAAAAGTTTTTGAAAGGAAAAAGTAAGAAGTTTTTAGAAGAAAACGCCGTGGAGCTTGATGCTTTGCGGCGTTTTTTGCTTTAAAAATCTTTACAAACTTCAATTTGGTTATATTTATGGATTCTTTTAAAACCTTTTAAAATCTCACCAATGAAAATTTTCGCTTTAATACTAATTTGCCTTATTGCTAATATCGGTTGCAGTTCTTCGCAGGACACCCACGAAATTGAATTGGCTACATGCAAAAAAGCTTTAAAATATATTGCTGAAAAGGATTACAGCAGCTTAAAAAATCTGTTTCCTGATGAAGTTTCACAGCGATTGAATGATAGTGTTTTCCGCTATCAGGTGGATGCCGGTGCGGAAATGATTCGCGCATATGGAATACCTGATGAAAAGAATATTACAAAGCAGATTGGCGAACTTCCTGTTTTCAATCCGTCAGAAGGCGTTGAAAAAATGCGAACAATAAGTGGAAGTAGTTATTTATTTCCATTTCCTGCTGGACATGAAAAATCAAGTCAATATATTTCTTTCATGTTTTTTGGTGGGAATCCAAAATGGATTTCTTCCATGACAATTATGAATGAGGATTTGTTAAAAGAAGTTTTTAAAAAGCTTGAAGCTGCGGAAGGACGCCCTAAAAAAGAGGGAAAACCATTCCGTAAAGTTTTAAAATTTAATGCAGATGAAATCAATACAATTCTAATTGGCTTTAGTGGTTATGATAACCCCGCTGATAGCAATAAAAGGCTTAAAAGCTTAAATGTAATTGATACTCTAAAGAAATTTTCTGCTTTAAATTTAAAGAAAGATTTTACTACTTTTCTTGATATCCTTAGTAAAGCAAAAATTTCAAAAGCAGAATATCTGATGACAAAACCTTTTTATGATGAGCAACAATACATAAGAATTGGCTGTGATTTTTCAGATAAAGATACAACGTCGATTGATGTATTTGTAGCTTTAAATGAATCGGCAAAAGAGAATCCTGATTTCAATGGATATATTGTAATTTGGGAGTTTCAAGATGAGAACATCTTTTATTATTTAGAGAAAAAAGAGAATGCTGAATTAGTTAGAATCATGAAGAAAATTTCGATTGACCGTTATGATGATTTAAAAGAATTTAATGAAGAGGAATAAACGCCGCAGAACATAATGCTCTACGGCGTTTTTGTTTTAAAACCACTTCTGCCGTTTTAAAAGAAAGATGAGCGGAAGACCGCTGGCTTCGCACCGGGCGAGCCGGAATGACGGAGTTTTTAAAAAGATTTACGACGCTTTTAAAAACCGTGCAGCGAAGGCGCCATCAGTATTATGGATATGTGGGAAGAGTTGCATAAACCCATCTTTGCAAAGTTCCTCAGGCAAATATTTCTCGGCGGGGTCAAGTATGAAATCAGGATGTTCTTTTAAAAACCATTCTCCGATCTGCGTTGTCTCTTCCGGCTCAAAGGAACGAACGGTGTAGAGCAGTGCGCCACCGTCTTTGACGAGTTTTGCAGCATTTTTTAAAATGTCCTTTTGCAGCTGGGCAAAGTGCGCGAGCTGCTCGGGTTCGCGTTTCCACTTGATATCGGGCCTTTGCGCAAGGCAGCCAAGGTTGCTGGATGGGGCACCGGCTATTACAATGTCGGCTTTTTCTTCCTGCGTGTATTTTGTCGCATCGCCGATGCGCAGTTCTATCATATGAGAACCCAGCCGTTTCTTTTCGTTTTCAATAATTCTCACCCGCGATTCGTATTTATCTATGGCAATGAGTTTCTCTGCGCTTCCAGCTTTTTCTGCAAGATGAAATGCGCGTGTGCCGGGTGAGGAGCAGAGATCAATCACAGACATTCCGGGCTTTACAGCTGTGAGCCCTAAAGCAAGTGCCGTTCCGGCGTCTTCCAGCAGCACCAAGCCATTTTTAAAAAGTTCTGTGGACGTTATATGGGCAAGAGAACTTACATGCACATGGCTTTCTTTCAAACGTTCTACAGGGGCATTGGCAATTTTGTTTTCATCCAACCAAGTGCTTACCTCTTCAAGGGAGGTTTTCAATGGATTGATACGAAGTGTTGTGCGCGGCCGTTGATTGTTTACTGCAAGTAATTTTTCTGTTTCCGCCTGACCGAAGCGTTCCGTCCAGCGCTTTACCAGCCACTGTGGATGTGAAAGTACAACTGAGGTGTAAAAAACCGGGTTTTCGTACTGGTCAGGGTAGCGAATATCATTTATGTGGCGGAGTATATTTTTTAAAACTCCTGCTACAATGCCTGCTGAGCGTTCACCTTTGATACGATGGATTATCTCTATGCTTTCCTGAATAGCTGCATGAGGCGGAATTTTCGGTATGAAAAGCAGCTGGTAGAGCGCTGTTCGCATGGCATTGCGCACAGGGGTAATGCATTTTACATATTCGCCGTGATAAAAGCCCGTGAGGATCCAGTCAAGTTTTGCCTGCCAGCGCATCACGCCGTTGGTAATCTCGATCAAGAGCGCTTTATCTACGGCTGTAAGACCGCCTTGGGATAGCTCATATTCAAGTAACTTATCCAGATACGAATCGCTCCTGTCCACACGACTAAGGATACGGATAGCTGCACCGCGCACGCCGCTATAAAGCTCCTGGCATGATATTTCAGGCAGTCTTTCGTTACCCAAATTACCAGAAACCGAGTCTGCTATTCCTGCTGTAGAAGTGTGAATATCTTCTGGCATAATGAATTTCAATAAAAAACTATTATATTGCTACTGTTTTTAAAATGTTTTTTACGTAGAATAGTTCCTTACGAAAGAATTAAACGATTGAAATTCAACAAGATGAGTTCTATATAAGCTCATTTATTCCATCCTTTTCCCAATAGTTGCGTTGTAGATATGAAATATCTTTTACTTGCGGTAATATTTATATCGGCGACTTCCCTCTTTGCTCAGAGCGCCGATCCTCTGAATCCGGGCAGAGTTTTGTATCCTGAGCAGGCAGGGTTGATAGGAGGAGTAGGAATTCTGACGCAAACCGGGGAATTTAATGTGACATGTGATTGCCCTGCTTTTGACGGAGGCCGCGGGACAGGGTTTCTAATCGGTGCGATATACGAAAGAGATCTCTTTCGGCAAGTCGCATGGGGCGCAGCACTTCTATATCAGCACCGACCTTTTGAAGCTTTATATCGTGAAACAGAACTTGTACCTGTACGATCTGCTGAGACTGAACGTAATTATGAAGCTCCACTGGATTTCCGCAATACTGCAAGTGCCAGATTTTCATACCTGACTCTAATGCCTTTTATTAAATATATCCAGTTCCAACCACTCTTCCTCCGTGGAGGTATCGGGTTGACAACAATCGTATCAGGCAACCTCTTGCACTCAAAAGAACTGCTGACAAAGACCGTACGGTCTCCGGAGGGACGCCTGGAAACGGTATCAATGGTAGATGAAAACGGGCAACCAAGGGAAAATCTTGCAATAATTGAGGACAATGAATTTCCGGCACTCAACGCTTTTCAGCTCTCGCTGGAGCCTGCTATAGGAGTAGATATTAAACTTGGGAAATCCTCATGGTACCTCGCTCCCGTCTTTCAATACTCCTTGCCACTTACTATTATTTCTGAAAATGGGAATAATTTCAAACTTTCTGCGTGGCAGATTACTGGGGAAATCCGCTATATCTTTTAAAAAAGCACCTGATTACAGCTTAAAAATAGCGTAAATTTATTTTTTTTCGGCTTTTATATAAAAATACTTGTGTTTCTTGTCGAATTACAGTAATTTCCGTTTCTGATTGTATATTGCATCCTTCAAAAGCTGTTTTAATACCACATAGCTTTTAAAAAATACGATAATCACTTTCTTCCTATAGTTTTTGCACAGGTGGCAACATATGCGAAGGTTTACTTCTTTGGTAATTGCAGCTTTTTGTACTGCAATTTGTCTTTCTTCAGTCGGCATTAGCACGGCTTTTTCACGTACCCCTTTTAAAAGCAATTCTGCGTCAGCCCCGGTATCGCCAACAACATATCTGTATGGGCTGGAAATTGTTTCTGCTCCACAGCAGGATGATGGCGGCCTGCTTGGCTCAAAAAACATCCGCATTATTAACCTTGGCCCTGTGGTAAACCACTCCGGGCTGGATTATGCCCCTGCGGTGAGCGCTGATGGTAAAACGCTTTATTTTGTTTCCAACCGCTCAGGTAGCAAACTTGGCAAAGGTGGCTTTTCCCATGACTTTTGGATGGCGAAAAAGCAGAATAACCTCGACACAACATTTTTTGTGCCGGTGAATATTGATACTTCGACGGCGCTTGGCAATCTTGGTGTAAATACACCACTCAATGAAGGTGTTGCGACAATTGCAGCAGATCGTCAGACGCTGATCTTCACAGGCTGTGACCGTCCTGACGGCCTTGGTGACTGCGACCTCTATATTGCCGAAATCGAAGGCGATCAGTGGGGACGTCCGCGAAATATGGGCCGTAATATCAATTCTCAGTACTGGGAATCACAACCAACAATTTCCCCGGATAAAAGCCGCATCTATTTTGCTTCTAATCGCGGTTCTGAGTTCGGAGAAGCTGGTGATCAGGAGCATCGTGACATCTGGTACTCCGACTACGATTTCGAACTTGAAGAATGGAAGCCAGCCATAAATCTGAAAGCGCTTAATACCAATGAAAAAGATATGTCACCGTTCATTGCGGCCGACAATCAGACGCTCTTCTTTGCTTCAGGCGGCCATAAGCCAAACTTTGGCGGAACGGATTTCTATATTGCACGACGCGACGACCGTGATAATTGGAGCCGCCCAGAGAATCTTGGCCAGCCAATCAATACGAATGCCGATGAAGCATTTATAACTGTTCCGGCTTCCGGCGATGTACTTTATTTTGCCTCTACACGACGTGATATTGCCAGCTTCCAAGGCAATTACGATATCTTTATGGCTTTTGTACCATCCTTCTTCAAAGCTGTAAACATTATCGCAACCGTAAAAGACGAATGTAGCGGCGCGAATATTCCGGCACTTGTCACAATCAAGAACCCTATCACAGGCAAAGTATATCGCGACAGTGTAAACTCTTACAAAACTGATATACAGCTTATTGTTAACGCAACCGACTTTGGCCGCCCTGAAGATTCTATCAATGTAATGGATCTTGAAGTCACGGCTTCCAATGCACGCTATGGGGAAGTTCGTAAAGTCCAGCAGGTTTTAAAACCTCAAAAGGTACAAAACGAAACTGAAGCAGCACAGAAAGACGAGATCCGCATTGATCTTTCTATGGGTCAGCGCCCGCGCCTGGAGGCAAATATGGCACTTCCGAAAAAAACGCCAGGTGTTCCGGCTGATTTTAAAGGTTTGCTCCTGACTGAGGTGGCAACACGTGAACTCTTCCCGCTTCTAAACTATGTGTTCTTTGATGAGGGTTCTTCAACGCTTCCCGTGCGCTATGTAAAACTCAATCCAAGTCAGGTAGCTGCATTTAACGATGAAAAAGTACCAGGCGGTACCATTGACAAATATCACAATGTTTTAAATATCTACGGCTATCGCCTTCGCAAATTCCCTAATGCTACTATCCGCCTAGTAGGTACACTTGCTGAATCACAGCCTGGTGAAAAAGCTCCAGGACTCGCTCAGAACCGTGCCCAGACTGTATTTAATTATTTTAAAGATGTATGGGGAATTGATCCGAGCCGTATGAAAATTGAATCACGTGGCTGGCCAGCAACGAGATCAAATCCAAATGATACCTTTGGTATTGTTGAGAATCGTCGTGTAGAGATTATTACTGAACCTTTTAATTGGGATATAATTAAACCAATTCTTGAAGTTGATCCGAAGCGTTTCCCTGATCCTGTTACAATGACCTATACAATGACAAACGGCATTGAAGATGAATTAATCGCAAGCCGTCGTATCGAAATTGAGCATGGCACAGGAAAATGGAATACTTTAAGCGATCTTGGTGCAATTACAAATACATCCACCGGCTGGGACTGGCAGAATACAGACCTGGAATATCCGGCAAAAGGTGATGAATCTCCATTCCGAGCACGACTTATCGTTACCAATAAAAATGGCTCAGAGTGTATTTCTGATCCAGTAACAATCAAAGTAAAACAAATTTCATTAACTCAACCTGGCGGCGACCGAACAGATGTTAAAACATTAGAACGTTACAACTTAATTTTATTTCCTTTTGATAGCTATGAAGCCGGCCCTTTAAATCAACGTATTTTGGATGAGTATGTATTTAGTCGCGCAAAAGCGAATTCTGACATCCAGATTGAAGGGCATACAGATGTTGTTGGTATGTATGAGCATAACAAGCGCCTTTCAGATAACCGTGCTAAAACGGTTCGTGATGGGGTAAATGCCTTTACAAAAGGTAAATACAATTCCCTTACATCCCGTGGTACCGGTGAGGACGAACCAATCTATACAAATGATCTTCCTGAAGGCCGTTTCTACAACCGTACAGTACAGATCAACATCCAGACACCTATCGAATAACTTTTTTACAGTAAATCCTCTAAAAGGCGCTTCATTTTTGAAGCGCCTTTTTATTTGTAAAATCCATTTTTAAACTCTCTTTTATACCTTCTTTTTAAAAGACCGTTATTTTAGCAGAGACTGGAAGGCTATAAGTAATGACACAAATCACTGGAATCAAAGGCTTTGTAAGCGCTGCGTTGAGACCCACCTTTTTCTTAGACTGTCATACTCCGCAACCTTCCGAAGTAGAATGGGTTTAATCGCATCTCTATAAAGATAAACTTGTCACGTTTATTAAGGCCAGGTACTTGAAGTAGATATTAAGATGAATTTAAAAACAAAAAAGGCAGGAAAGTTTAAAACTCCCTGCCTTCTCTTGTTTTTAAAAGAGATTCTTTTAAAACTATGCCTTAGCATCTTCTGCTGCTGTTTCGCGGATTTGCGAGGAAATCAGGTTTAGCGCGCTCCCTGCTTTAAACCAACCGATTTGCCCTTCGTTGAATGTGTGGCGAAGCTGGATGGTTTCAATCGTACCGTCCTTGTGAGTAAGCACCGCTGGCATGAACTGTCCCGGCTGGAGAGCTTCAATCTGGAGCGAGATGCGGTCGTCCTCCTGGATTTTGTCGTAGTCCGTTGGATCCACAAATGTCAGCGGAAGCATTCCCTGCTTTTTCAAATTCGTTTCGTGGATGCGGGCAAATGACTTTACGATGATAGCGCGGCCGTTAAGGTGACGCGGCTCCATTGCAGCGTTCTCGCGTGACGAGCCTTCGCCGTAATTCTCATCGCCAATAACAACCCATTCCATATCGCGTGCTTTGTATGCGCGCGCTACTTTTGGCACTTCATCATATTCGCCGGTGATCTGGTTTTTCACCTTGTTTGCTTCACCGTTGAAATAGTTGATCGCGCCTATGAGCATGTTGTTTGAGATATTGTCAAGGTGGCCACGATATTTCAACCACGGGCCGGCTGGTGAAATATGGTCAGTTGTACATTTGCCTTTTGCTTTGATCAGCACCGGCATATTCTGATAATCTTCAGGAATTGGCGCAGAGAAAGGCTGCAACAACTGCAAGCGGTCAGATGTCGGGGAAACAGCAATCGCAACATCATTACCCGGTTCTGCAGGAGCAACAAAACCCGCTTCGTCGCGGATGAATCCTTTCTTCGGAAGCTCCTCGCCACGTGGCGGATCAAGCTGTACACCGTCAATCGGCTCTTTCATAAAGTTCGTCGTCAGCTTCCCGGCAATAGCAAATCCCATCACA
>DASPKH010000158.1:0-11560 GCA_035628175.1 Patescibacteria group bacterium | reverse complement strand
AGCTCAGGTGTGTATTACTACCGCATTATCTCAGGGCCTTTTACTGAAGCCAAAGAGATCGTTGTGGCTAAGTAGATTCTACCATACAGTAATAATAAAGTCAGGCGGAAGAGCTCCATGCTCTCCCGCCTCCTTTGTTTTATAAAGATGAAGTTTGTATATCTCTGATAGTATAACTCTCCCTGTCACATCGCAAAGGTCATGCATTTAAGTACTGGTGTGTGCGGAGTAAGAGGTTCAGCGTTGGTAAAGTTTGAGGATAATTTAAAATAGTGGCCTCATGCTATTCTGTGCGGAAGCACAATAATATTCTGCAAGAAACTTTTAAAAGTTCATTATTATTGAAATTAAAAGGGGATTTTATTCTTGAGATTGAGAAACAAGTCCTTGAAGTGATGCTTTTTAAGAACATGCTATATAATGCTGATAGTTCTAACACCGTCCAACCCTGGTGTACAGCGATCCTTAATGAAGGAAATGAATAGTTTTTAAAAGGATTCTGTCTACGGGTCATCAATAAAAATTTTCCTAAGGCCCAAATTATGACGCCAGACGCTATTTGGCCAGATATGCTTGAGGCTTGTATTCTTGATACACCTCGCCATAATGTTTTAAAAAAAAACGCAGGTCACTTTGGTCAGAAAGCGATTATTTCTGGTGAAATTTTTTTAAGGTTTAGCTTGTTTTTTGTTAAATTTTCTGCATATTGCAATTATTCTTGCACAGTTTCGTAAATAAGTATAGATTTGTGTTGTAACACGCTTGTTTATTTTAATCCTAAAATTACGTGGCCGGATTGCTCAGCATACGAATTAAACAGGAGAAGTTTGAAAGCGCGCACCATGAGGCGATGCTCAATCTTCTTGTCGCGGCTGCGCATATGCGTCAAGGTGTGGACGAAGTGTGTGATAAATTTGGTATTACGGGTACACAATATAATGTTCTTCGTATTTTAAAGGGTGCATATCCAAATGGCTATCCCCGTGCTGAGGTGATCTGTCGCATGATAGAGCGCGCGCCAGATGTAACCCGCCTGATTGACAGACTTGAAGATCAGGAGCTTGTCGAACGCGAACGTTCAAGTGAAGACCGCCGTCTTTCTATTGCGCGCATTACAGAGAAAGGTATAACACTTTTAAAAGAAATGGAGCCGCATATCCGTACCGGAAATGAGATTTTTAAAAAGCGGCTTACTGAGGAAGAAGCAAGGCTTCTGACAGATCTTTGCGAGAAAATTTACGGCGAAGAATAATAATTACACTTTTTTTTATGCTAATACGTGTTGTCACACATAAAGTTTGAACTCAATCTTTTATTTTTTCAATTTCATAATAGGTAGTTTTTATGAAGAAAGGCTTTAAAAAACCTTTAGTAGCTGTAGCATCCGCATTCTTATTCGCCGCAAGCTTTGCATCAGCACTTGCGCCAACGACGTGGAATCTGGATTCGTCCCATTCAAACGTGAATTTTACAGTTGATTATCTTGTCGTTTCAGAAGTAGATGGCCGCTTTGGAAAGGTAGAGGGCGCTATACAAGGGACAAAAGATGACTTCTCCGATGCAACGGCAACGATCACTATTGATGTGAATTCCATCAACACAGACAATGAAAAACGTGATGGTCATTTAAAATCAGCAGACTTTTTTGATGTAGCAAATCACCCAAATATCACCTTTAAAGCAAATAACTTTAAAAAGGTAAAGGGTAATCAATATAAGATAACAGGCGACCTCACCATGCGTGGCGTAACGAAAAAAATAACAATGGATGCTCAGCATCTCGGTAATAAAAAAGACGGCTACGGCAACATGCGCTCATTTTGGAAAGCAAATTTTGCAGTGAACCGTCAGGACTATGGTGTTTCCTGGAAAAACACTACGCAGGCAGGCGAAGCGGTTGTTGGTGATGAAGTTCGCATGAAAATCAATGCACAATTTGTAATGGCAAAATAGATTTTTTTAAGAAGTGTGCAAAAGCCCTGATGGAAAATTTTCCGTTAGGGCTTTTTTATTGTAGAGATACATTAAAAGCTAATTTCATAACAAATTTATCCGAAAAATTGCCTGAACTTTAAGTAAATTACAGTCTCATCTTTTTAAAAGAGAAATTCTTATGAAGATAATTATCATTATATTTTGTTTTTGGAGCTTCACGGTGGAAACTTCCTCCCAGCATTTATATAAAACGCCGCCTCAGGACGTGGTGAATATTCTCGATGCACCACTCACGCCTGTGGCCGTGATGAGCCCGATGAAAGATAAAATTCTTTTCGTGGAATACACTCCGTATCCGCCGATTTCACTCGTAGCGCAGCCTTTTTTAAAACTCGGGGGTGTGCGTATCAATCCAGGTTTAAACGCGCGGCAACGCCTTACGCAGTACACGTCTCTAAAAATTAAAAACATCAATTCTGGAAGAGAAATCATAATTAATGTTCCAAAAGACTCGTCAATCTTCTCCCCTGCCTGGTCCCCGGACGGCAGCAAAATCGCATTTTCGCGCGATGGTGAAAATGGTGTAGAACTGTGGATTGCGAACGCTGAAACCGGGAAAGCAAGTCGCCTAAGCAGCATCTTTTTAAATGATATTCTCACCAGTCCGATCACTTGGATGCGTGATAATCTGCACATCATAGCAAATGCAATCCCGCAAAAGCGCAGCAAAGCACCACAGCAGAATCCCATTCCACTTGGTCCAGTAATCGAAGAGACCAAGGGTAAATTCTCAAAGATGATGACCTATCAGGATCTTTTAAAAAGCCCGCACGATGAAGCGCTGTTTGAATATTACACGACATCGCAGCTTTTAAAAATTAATACGGATAATGGGAAATCTACCGAAATCGGTTCGGCTCAAATTCACACATCATTCAGCCTTTCGCCAGATCAGCAAAACATTTTAAAAACTGTTTTAAAACGGCCATTTTCATACCGTGTTCCGTACAGTTACTTTTCGCGGGAAACTGTTGTGACAGATCTGAGCGGAAAACTTTTAAAAACAATTGCTGATCTGCCGATCTCAGACGAAATCCCAACTCACGGCGTGCCGAGCGGACCCCGCTCGGTTCAATGGCAGCCGCTCCACAAGGCAAAACTTATCTGGGCAGAAGCACTTGACGAAGGCGATCCTTTAAAGAAAGTGCCATACCGGGACAAAGTCATGACACTTGATATTTATAAAAAGGAAAATTCACCGCGTGAGATTTTAAAAGTCGAGCATCGCTTCGCGGGCTTTGAATGGGGTGCAGGACAAGATGAAATTCTCCTGCATGAATATGACCGTGACAGGCGTTGGATCCGCAGCACATTTATAAACATCACGCAGCCGGCTGCTTTTAAAAACGTGCTTGTCGACATCAGCGTAAACGATGAATATAATGACCCGGGCAATCCCCTGTACGAACGAAATGCCACTGGAGATAATGTAATTGCGCAGGACGGCGACTGGGCGTTTTTCACCGGGCAGGGAGCAAGCGAAGCGGGTTACAGGCCATTCCTGGACAAAATCAATGTAAGAACCGGAGAGAAAATCCGTTTATATCAGGCCGCTGAGGGCACTCACGAAACGGTAGTTTCTTTTAAAAAAGGCTCGCGCACAGACATTATCACGCGCTACGAGACGCGGCTGAATCCGCCAAATTACTTTACCGTGAGGCTCGACACACGTGAGCGAGAAGCACTAACGAAATTTAAAGATCCCGCGCCGCAGTTAACGACAATGCGTAAGGAAATTATCCGCTACACGCGTGCAGACGGGACGCCACTCTCGGGAACGTTGTTTCTGCCACCGAATTACAAAGAAGGTGACCGGCTGCCACTTGTGATGTGGGCGTATCCGCAGGAATTCTCCGATGCGGGAACGGCAGGCCAAGTACGTTCCTCACCGAATAGCTTTGTACGGCTCACAGGTACGTCACCGCTATTTTTTGCAACACAGGGTTATGCCGTTCTGTCGGACGCTGCAATGCCTGTAGTGGGCGACCCGGAAACTATGAATAATACATTTATTGAGCAAATTGTGAGTTCAGCCAAAGCAGCGATAGATAAGCTCGACGAAATGGGAATTATTGACCGCGGGCGCGTTGTTGTTGGCGGACATAGCTATGGCGCTTTCATGACGGCGAACCTGCTGGCGCATTCGGACTTATTTGCAGCGGGAATTGCACGAAGCGGCGCGTACAATCGAACGCTTACGCCATTTGGTTTTCAAAGCGAGCGCCGTTCGTACTGGGAGGCAATGGAGATTTATCACAATCTCTCGCCGTTCAATTATGCAAATAAAATAAACGAACCGCTTCTTATCATTCACGGCGACGCTGACAACAATCCAGGCACGCACACAATGCAGTCAGAACGTCTTTTCCAGGCTATCCGCGGAACAGGCGGCACGGCGCGATTGGTGCTCCTGCCGTACGAGAGCCACGGCTATCAGGCTCGGGAATCAGTGCTGCATGTCCTCTATGAAATGTTCGAGTGGGCGGATAAATATGTGAAGAATCGCGAAGTAGATGAGAAGAAGTAAAAGCAACTTTTTAAAACTTATCTGGATGTAATCATTGCGAGACGTTGTCCTCGTGGGGTGACAATCGCGAATATTCTGGAAGCATCATTCTGTCATTGCAGTTGACGCGCGTTCATAGCAATCATGGCATGGAAGACATACTTTTTAAAAACAATTAATCTTTTAAAAAGCAATGGAACATAATAATCTTTCACGGGCGGAAATAATCGTAAAAGGCAAAGTGCAGGGCGTGGGCTTCAGGCGATTCGTCGAAAAGGAAGCTGAGCGCATAGATGTGCAGGGTTTCACGGAAAATCTCGACGATGGAAATGTGCGCATTGTGGCCGAGGGTTTTAAAAGCCAGCTCGCTGATCTTTTAAAAAGTGTCGAGACTGGGCCGCAATTTTCGCAGGTGGAGGAATGCTGCGTGGAGTGGCATGATTTTAAAAATGAGTTTCACGGCTTTTCGATAAAGCGGTAAATTTAAAAAATAGTTTGGAAGTGAGAAAACTTTTCGTGTAGTTAGCGGAAAGTTTTTTCTTTTTAAAAAGGTATTGCTATGAAACTTGTTTCCTTTGTGTAATTTTACTTTTCATCTATTTGTTTTGTTGCGTTTTCTCATTTTGCAGTTGCGCAGGATTCTGTTTTTACGGCGAGGCAGGGGCTTATGGCTGCAGAGCAAAAGCTACTGATGAAGGTTATTCCGTTTCGCATCTTGTATCTGTTCATATGATTTGGGATGAAGCAGATGGAACGTATAATTTTAATGAAGATATAAATAAAAAGATATTGAATGGTTTATCAAGGACATGGAATTATACTTTCTTCCAAAAGCTGGACAGCTTATATCTTACATTTAATGTTATTGGAAACTCTAATAATTTGGTGGTCGCAAAAGTTAATTCACCAGAACATGTAGATACACTTCCGATTACAAGCGGTTGGATAAATAGCAATGAATTTGCAAAAGCAGAAAATGGACATTATAATAGCTTAACTGATTCTGGCAGCATTACTCAGCTTTCGTACAATAAATATGCGTTTCTTCCCGAACTCGCAGGGCAGCTTTCATGGAAGGTACGAGGGAGTTATTTCTATGCAACCATTGATGCATCTAGCGAAGTCATCATCAACGCAGGGGTTGTCGGTATTTCAGAAACGAATCAATACAGGGATAAAATCCATGTGTATCCAAATCCTGCCACAACACGTGCTACAATCGAATTTCCTGAACAGGAGTACTCAATTATCGAAATTCATTCAGCTTCCGGCAAATTCGTTACTTCTTTTAAAATAGTGGAAGGAAGTAATTCGCAAACGATCCCACTTGAGAACTTCCCTGCAAGTGGGCAGTATTTTCTGCATTTAAAAGGGAAGAGTTCGGCAGTCCTTCCGGTTATGATTTATCGCTGATAGTTTTTAAAAGAAAGCAATTTTAAAATTTTTAAAAATCTTTAAAAATGGAAATTACAAAAGACACCATCGCACTCGTCACAGGCGCATCTTCCGGCATCGGCGCAGCTCTGGCAATTGACCTCGCAAAATGGGGCGCAAAAGTCGCCATCTGCGCACGGCGAACAGAGCTTTTACAAGAAGTTGCTGAAAAGATAAAAGCAGCGGGCGGCGAAGCGCTCGTCATTACGGCCGACCTTTCAAAAAAAGAGGAAGCTGAGGGCGCGGTTTTAAAAACAATTGAACATTTCGGTGGAATAGATATCCTGGTGAATAACGCCGGTCGCGGCAACCGCGCAAGCGTGGAAGATACGACAAGCGAGCAGCTCAAGAGCATGTTCGCCATCAACGTCTTTTCTCTATGGTACACGACGGCCGCGGCACTCCTGCACATGCGCAAGCAAAACCGCGGCCACATCATCAATATTTCCAGCATTGTCGGCAAGATCGCTTATCCGTTTAATAGCGCCTACATTGCCGCAAAGCACGCTGTCGTTGGCTTTACCGCCGCACTGCGAACTGAGCTTGTGGATACGAATATTGAAGCAACTGTCTTCTGTCCTGCGGGCGTGGAAACCGAGTGGGCAAGTGTAACAGAAGGCGGCTCGATCGGCGAAATATTCTTTCACGGCATCCAGAATTCGCGCACTATTGCTAAAGAACGTGGTTTGACATTGGCACCACTGCAACGCATGATGAAAGCGGAAGAGATTTCAAGGATCATTATTAATACAATTCAAAACCCTTCAAAAAGCGATATCTTTACACATGATGGCACAGAGCAACTTGCGCTGGAGGCAGCACAGGACAGGAAAGCATTTGAGCAAAAACACACAGCGCTGTATCTCGGAATGCGAAAAGCATATGAGGATTTTAAAATGTAGTTGTTAAAAACTGTAACATATTTGCGGCGGACGCGTCATTACGCCAATTGAGTGTACTCGCTACAAATTGTGTATGATGCGTTTTTTTAAACTCCTGGTATTGTCTTTCTGCTTTGCAAAAAGCGCCGTCTTGGCTCAGCCGGATAGCGTTTACGCATTTGAGCAGAAATACAATGCACCTGTTCCACGTCCAAAAGTTGCGCTTGTGCTGAGTGGCGGTGGCGCGCGTGGTGCGGCGCATGTAGGCGTTTTAAAAGAGTTTGAGCGGGCTGGAATACCGGTTGATTACGTCGTGGGTACGAGCTTTGGTGCGCTTGTCGGGGGGCTGTATGCAACGGGCTATTCGGCGGCTGAACTGGATTCGATTTTTACATCGGCGGATTGGGAACAGCTGCTGGCGGTGAGTGGTGAGACTAACCGCAGCGATATGTTCCTCGACCAGAAGCTGGAAAATGACCGCAGCTTATTCACACTGCGTTTTAAAAATTTCAACCTGGAGCTTCCGCAAGCAATCTCTGTTGGCACTCGATTCACATCATTTTTGCAAAGTCTGGTCTGGAACGGCATTTACCAGTCAGGAAATTTTGATTCTTTAAAAGTCCCCTTTCGTGCTGTTGCGACCGACCTTATCCGTGGTGCCTCTGTTTCTATGCGCTCGGGCAATCTTGTGATGGCGCTTCGTGCCAGCTCGACGATTCCCCTCCGCTACCTTCCCGTAAAAATTGATTCGATGTTGCTGGTAGATGGTGGGCTGCTGGCGAATATACCAGTAGAGGCCGCACTTGAATTTAAACCCGATATTATTATCGCCGTAAATACAAGCTCGCCACTGCTGCTATCAGATGAACTGGATAAGCCATGGAACATAGCCGACCAGGTCGTATCGCTCATGATGAAGCGGTTTAGCCAGAATTCCTCAGGACTTGCCGCGACGGTGATACAGCCGGAGCTTGGCGAACATCGCACGACGGACTTTACGCATCTTGACACCCTCATTACTGCTGGTGAAACAGCCGCGCGGAATGCTTTGCCGGAAATTATGCAGCTTTTAAAAGGAAAGGATAATTTAGAATTAGGGGAAGTTGCAGGCAGTATGGGATATTATAACCTGAGTAAAGTAGTAATTCATGGAAATCTGCCCGAAAAAATTCTGCGTACTATTCAGGAAGAAGTTGCATTTAAAAAGGGAATTCCTGCTACAGAATATGTATTAAAAACAGCAAAAGAAATAGTTTTAAAAAAAATACGTGAGGCCGGATATTCTTTTGCGGCAGTTACAAAAACTGAGTTTGCAAACGGAATTCTCACCCTGTGGATTGACGAAGGGCGCCTGCATTCTATCACAATTGCCGGGAATGAGTCGGTGAGCGATGCTGCAATTCTAAGCGAACTGGGCTTTAAGAAAGGCGATGTGTTGCGCGCCGGACAGGTAATTGACGCTTGGGAAAACCTGCTTGGCTCGGATCTGTATAAAACGGCGGAAGTGCAGATCGAACGCAAGAATGCCGAGAATGCGCTTGCTTTAAAAGTAGCCGTAGATGAGCAGGGCGCGCAGATCATCCGCATTGGTGCGCGCGTGGACAATGAACGGAATGTGCAGGCGGGCACGGATTTCATCCAAGAGAATATTTTTGATATAGGCAGTCGCCTGGGGTTGCACCTGGCGGGAAGCGCGCGCAATTACAACGTTTCGCTGTACTTTCAGACACCGCGGATTTTTGACTCGTACTGGACTTCTACTGTGCGTGGCTATATTGATAGCCGCAATCTTTATCTCTACGGACGGGCGCCGTTTACCACACGAACGGAATTTGCGCGGCGCCGCACTGGCGATCTCATAGAGGAACGTTACGGCGTTCGTACGCTTTTTGGACGGCAGCTGGAGAAAAAAGGGACATTTGGCATAGAGCTGCGCCATGAATACCAACGTGCTTATACGCCTGGAAATGCTACAGCAACGCTTTATAAACCGCTCACAACGGGCAAAATAGCAACACGTTTTGATACCCAGGACCGCGTCGAATTTACAACGCGCGGTCAGGTCCTTGAAATTTCGCTTGAGTCAGTCCTTGCTAAATCAGCCGGAGCGCTTGGTTTTTCAAAAGCTGAAGCGCGCTACAAAACGAGCTTTTTGCTACCGGGCGCAAATGTCATCCAGCCATCATTCCTTTTTGGCTTTGCTGATATTACGCTTCCTGTGCCGGAATTCTTTTCGCTTGGCGGACAAGATATGTTTTTCGGAATGCGTGAAGACGAGGAGCGCGGTCGGCAGATCGCGGTGAGTTCGCTGGAATATCGTGCGAAATTACCTTTTAAAATCTTTTTTAATTCGTATCTTTCCGCTCGCTATGACTTCGGCGCTGTATGGGAAAAGCCTGAGCAGATACGGCTGGCAGGTTTAAAGCATGGCGTGGGAACTACCGTCGCTATTGATACGCCGCTCGGCCCGGCGAAATTTTCGCTTGGGCGCAGCTTTTTCTTTTTAAAGGAACCGCGTGGTGTAGCATACGGGCCGTTCATGGCGTATTTCAGTATCGGTGCGCGAATTTAAAAAAAGTGAACTTATTCTTAAAAAAGTTCTGTTCATTTTTTTACAGGTAAAAATTTTCATAGTTTGCATTTAAAGAGAAACAATGCGATTGGTAAGTGTTCTCGGAAGCTCACGCTGCGAAGCCGATTCATTTGAATATTCAATGGCCGAACGTGCTGGCGAGCTGTTGGCGCGTGCCGGAATGGGCGTGATCACAGGCGGCTACGGCGGCGTGATGGAGGCGGCTTTAAAAGGCGCAGCTCAGTGCGACGGCAAGTGCATTGGCGTGACAACGGCGTTTTATAAAAACCTCGAAAAAAATAAATTTGTGCAGCGCGAAGTCCGCACAAATTCGTACAACGACTACCTTATGCAGATCATTGACCTCTCCGACGCATTTATTGTGCTGCCGGGTTCCGTTGGTACGCTTTTTGAGTTTTCCGCGATCTGGGCGCTGATGGATGTAAAAGCTATTAAGCAGAAGCCTGCGGTGTGTGTGGGCGAGCAGTGGAAGGAAATCGCGCAGCTCATGGCCTTTTATTCGCAGGAGGCGCAGCAGAGCGTTGGGATGTTCACGTTTGTGGAGTCCCCACAGGAGGCCGTGGACGCCGTAGAAAACTTTTTAAAAACGCCTGCTGTGTCGTAATTTTTACAGTTTTAAAAACGATATTTATGGGAATTTTCGACCGCGCACGTCGCATTGCTGAATCATACCTCAATGACACATTTTCCCGTAACGTGAACCTCCCACCGGATTCCGATGACGAGGAGCTACGCCGCATTATAGATGAACTCACGCGCGACAGCGAGAAGAAATCAACGGGCGGTGGGGCAAAAAACACCGCCAGCGGCGGTTTTAAAAACAATTCATCCACATCGCAGAATCCTCAAGATGGGCGCTTTAAAAATGCGTGCGCTACACTTGGCATAGCTGAAACCGCAAGCGTGGATGAAATAAAATCAGCTTTTAAAAGGAAAATGCGCATACATCATCCTGACAAAGCTGCAACTCTAGGCAAAGCAGAGCAGGCGGCCGCCCATACAAAAGCGCAGGAGATCTCTGAAGCATACCAGTTTTTAAAAGAATACAAAGGTTTTTAAAACGTTCGTCATTAGAAGTTTTTCAAAAAAGAATGTCTTTAGAAAAGTCTTACGCCTATGAACAAGCTTGCTGTTGAAATAATGGTAATTATCGCAATTTCTGCCCTCCTCGGAATTGTGTATAATGCGTCAATTCCCACAACAAAAACTACGAAACCGCTTGCCCTCTTTCCCGAAAAGCGCGCCAAAAATGCAATCAGCGATTCGGCGCTGGCGGCAGAGCTCGGTGATATTTCGGTACAGCCTGCAGGTGACACGGTGAGAGGAGTTCACACAGTAGACAGTATATCCTTGGCGCAATTTCGGCGGGATTCGATACAGCGTGTAAGACTTGTAAAGGATTCAATTTTAAAAATTGAACAAGCTAAACGCGATTCTTTAAAAACCGCGCAGGTGCCAACTGAAACTGTTTCTACCGCGCCAAAGGAGATCCGTTACGACCAGGCGAAGATGCTTTTTGAACGCAAGGTGCTTTTTATGGACGCGCGTCCGCCACACCAGCATGCCGAGGGCAACATTCCGAATTCGATGAACGTGGACGTGCAAGATTTTGAAACAAATATTCCACGTATTATCGGGCTCCCGCGTGAGCAGCCTATAGTGGTTTATTGTGGTGGTGGCACCTGCGATCTCAGCCACGAGTTGGCTGACAGGCTTGCCACATTTGGTTTTAAAAAAGTCTATATCTATACTGGTGGCTGGGAAGAATGGAAAACAAAGTAAGTTGGCAAGTTTAGGCGTTAGTAGGTATTTTTGTGAATCTTTGTAAAATTCATACTGAGCCTTGTCGAAGTATGAATTTTTTCTTTTAAAAACCGACAGCTAGAATCTAGCTGCTGAGCACTTTAAAAATGGCTTTAAAAACTATAAAAACGCCTCCGATAGATCAGAATACACTTCACATTTTGCAGTTACGTTACGGCATTATTGGCACGTCAGCGCCGATGCGGCGCGCTATTGAGCGGCTAGTGCAGGTGGCTCCAACTGACCTGACTGCGCTCATTACCGGTGAAACCGGCACCGGGAAAGAAGTTTTCGCCAATGCAATTCATGGACTGAGCAAGCGCAAAAAATATCCATTTGTGAGCGTGA
>DASPKH010000157.1:0-4290 GCA_035628175.1 Patescibacteria group bacterium | reverse complement strand
TTGCGGCGTTGATGGAAAGCTGCTCTTACCACATTCATTATTGGTGCATAGGATTTTGTTAATAATTCATCCTTATGAGGGGTAAACTCAACCACGGTGGACATTACACGTGGTTTTGGAAAGAAGCAGCCCGGCGGTACGTTAAAGCTGATCTTTGCTTTTCCAGCCAATTGCGTAGCCACGGCGAGCACACCGTAATCTTTTGTTCGCGGCTGAGAAACCAACCGCTCAGCCACTTCCCTTTGCATCATTATTACGGCCTTTTCTATCAGGTGTGTGTGCTCATATACCCAGAAAAGAATATCACTGGTGATGCTATATGGAATATTCCCGACTATCCTGATTTTTTTTCCCGAATTTTTTAAAGAAAATTCCGGCAAAGGAAATTTCCTCACATCACCTTCAAAAAGTGAAAAATGCGGAAACTGGTCACGGGGGAAACGTTCTTTTAAAACTTCTATAGCCCTTTCATCAAGCTCGATTGCCTGCACTTCAATTTCCTTCTGAAGGAGAAATTCCGTGAGAGCGCCTGTTCCCGGCCCAATCTCAATGACGATATCTCCCTCTTCAGCACCAATTGCCTCAACAATCTTTCTTGAGATATTCTGGTCATTGAGGAAATTCTGGCTGAACGATTTTTTAGGCGCTATCCGATGCTGCATAAAGGTTTTAAAAGTATTAAAATTATTTTTTAAAAGCCAAAGAAAGTTTTTTCTGCATGTCCTCCATAGATTCGCTCACTACTTTCACATCCGATAGGACAGGCATAAAATTCGTATCGCCATTCCATCGTGGGACGATGTGGAAATGAATATGCCCCGGTAGTCCTGCTCCTGCTACCTGGCCCAGATTAGCGCCAATATTAAAACCATGCGGTTTTAAAACTTTTTTAAAAACCTCAGTGGCTTCCTGAAGTGTTTGCATTATGCAGTACAGTTCTTCCGGCTGCACTTCTGAAAAATCGCCAACATGCCGGTATGGAGTCACCATTAAGTGACCAGCATTATATGGATAGCGATTCATGATGATAAAACAATGCTCCCGGCGGCCAACGATCAGAAGGTCTTCATCCTTTGACATATCGCTCATTGCAGCGGTACAGAGAAAGCATTCATCTTTGGCAGGCGTTTCTGAAGAAAAAGACTGAATATAATGCGAGCGCCAGGGTGACCAGAGTTGTTCCATATAAAATCCTTATTGTAAAATCACATGCAAAATTATTTAAAAATGAACAGGTAACCGCAATAAAAAAAGTCCGCCGTTTCTACAACAGCGGACTTTAAAAAAGAAATATCAGCTTTTACAAAGCAAAACGGAAATCAACTCCTGCCTGCAGTGCATTTACACGCCAGTTTTCCGCGGAAGTTAGCTTCGTAATACCGAAATTATAAAACACATGCGGGATGAGGTTATAGCGCGTGCTGCCAAAGAGCGGCATCTCATACTGCACACCAGCCTTGATACCAAGGCGAAAACCAGACGCATTTGGCAGGTCGCCTTCACTAATAGTGATAGTGCGGCCATCAGCGCTGTATTTCAAACCTTTGCTTGCTGCCTGGGGATCTTCCTCAAAACGAGCGTTAAGCGGTGAAACCAGTTCGAAGCGCTGGTCCTGCTGAGCAGTACCCATAGCAAACCCGATAGTCGGGCCAGCTACGACACCAAAGGAAGTACCAAAAAGATTGAGTTTATACAGCAGGTCAAGATCGATTGTTTGATACGTTACATTATTGACGTGCTTTACCTCTGTGTTCACAGGCTGTCCGTTTGCATCCACAACTTTATACGGAAGACCCTCGATGTCGAAATACCCAGGAAGGCTATTATACACAAGCTTTCCGATAATCGAGGAAACAGGATCTTCCCCGGTAACAGCGCGATTACCGATCAGGTATTCCATGGTCATACCGGCATAAAACCCATTATTTGTACCCCCGTCGAAAATAGGACATGGAACAGGGCTGTTATTGACGTTATTCGGAATGGAGGCGAATTCACCTGTATGAACTGCGTAATTATAGCCGCCAACTGGACCAACATATAATCTTGGAGGTGCAGATCTCGGATTAAGAGGATCTGATTCCTCCTGAACCGTCGCGCAACCCCCTGCCCCAAGAGCAAGAACTCCTATAACAAATAATGAACTGAATATCCGTAATTTCATAGTGAAAACTCCTCTACTTGGTAATTATGATTAGTGTATGTTGTTTACTGGTTTTGAAGTAGCTCGCAATGGTATATGTCCCGCTTTGTAGCGCTCGTATATCTAATTTACAAGAATGTCGTCCATTTGTCAAGTATAATTTTTCCTGAAGAGAAAAAACATTTCCTAAGATATCAATTGCCTGAATATCTACAGTACCGTCTTCAGGCATCATTATGTCCATCACCAAACCATCAGTGGCGGGATTTGGAGAAATTGCCATTACAGCAAAATCATTAGTAATATTCACTCTACGGGTATATGGCGAGCAAACATCATTAACTATAAACGTTGTCTTAGTACTATCCGGATTATAACATTCATTTCCTGCAAGTAAAGCTTGTACATCACAGTCAAATTCGATACCCAGCATTACTTCAAATGGTATTGATAATTTCCATTCTCCCCCAGAAGTGAAAACTACCGATTGCAGTGCCCTTACTGTAATTGTATTTCGCTCCTGGATAAGGCTCACGGGTACAGAAATTTCTCCTGCACCCATTAATATATGCAAAGTACCTATTTTTGATGAAAGCTGCAAGAGTTTTTCATCAATTTCAAGATTTATTGAAAAAAGAAATTCCTGATCAGTACCCGCATCTATCTTGCCTGAAAGTTTTAAATCTGTATAACCGCCTGGCGTCCCTGAAAAAGAAGGCTCTGCAACAATGGTAATGGTATTTTTAGAGACTGGTAAGGTTATTGAGTCCACAATAATAATCGTTTCATCCGGAGCTCTTTCACTTCTACAGTAATAACGGAAGAAAAGCGTAATACTATCATTTTGATCAGTATAAATCCGGCCTGATATATTTGTAGATTCACCAATCATAAGGAAAACATCGGCAACAGGTACGGATGTCTGTGTAAACCGGGAATTTACATCGGTAACTTCAATACTATCGACAATAATGCCGGTATTACTGTTGTTTTTAAAAGTCAGGTTTATTTCATTATCTCTGCATGTATAAATTGACAGTATATCAGTATCTACAGATATCTTTATAGTATCAAGATTTGATTTACTAGTAGCACTCCCCTGGATAAGAATGTATGCAGTATCACGTCCGAACGCAGGCATTGCATCGTGGACTACTGCAAAAACTGCGGAATACGTTCTTGGTTGCTGTGGTTTAAAACTCACAGTAAAGTCTTCGCCTGTTTGTGGCTCTACAATACGGCTGGCTGACCATTGGGTATTGATATCAAACACCTCAGTATCACCACTCAAAGCAATAATTGTGTCAATGGTAAGTGCCTCGTTTCCCGTAGAATAGATCAGCGTAAGAGTAGTATCGCTCCATTGGCCAGCTTCAATTGTTGTAAAATACAAACTATCTGTTTTGATTCCCGGCAGAGTTCCCTCACCATAATATGACACTATTACCGGTTCATGAAACTGCCAATCAACCGCACATATAATGGAGTCTTTAAAAAAACCAACTTTATCTGGAATAAATGTTACAGGAAGAGACAATGGGGGCGCAGTATTGAGCAAAGCTGGAAAAAGCCCAATAGTATCAGCAGTCAAAATGTTTTGAAAATTCTGACTAATTCGCTTTACGGTGACAATGCCTATATCATCTCCATTGTTTCTGATAATAAGGTTAGAATCATTTGTCGTACCAACTCTTCGCTTTTTAAAATCTAGATCCGCAGCAGAGATTTGTGGTGCCACTCCATTACCAACAATGGTAAAAGAATCACGCACTGAACTTAACCCAGCAGTATGTGGTGTATTTGCAACAGTATATAAATTTCTAAAAAGCCCTTTCTCAGAAGGAGTAAAACGTGCATTCAGGAAGAGTGTATCTCCGGTTTTAATATCATATGGAAAAACACCATTTGTATCCACAATAATATCACTTGTGCACGAAACACATACCAATGAATCAAGCCGGATCATAGTCGCATTCCCCGTACTTACATTTGTCACATATACGCGGTGAGGTTGGGTATTACCGACTCTGACACTCCTAAAGTCCCAGCCTGACGATAAAAGGAAAACAGAATTTGCATCACCACTTACCGCTATATTTTTTACAAGCGAGCAGCCAAAGTTTACACGTATTTCAGCATTAAGCGGA
>DASPKH010000156.1:0-4002 GCA_035628175.1 Patescibacteria group bacterium | reverse complement strand
GTTTACAGAATTTGTAGCTATTATTAAATCTTTATCACAGAAAAAACATAACCTCTAAAAAAAAAGCAGCCCTTTAAAGAGCTGCTTTTTGAAAATAACAAATTCTTTTACGACTATTGTGCAGGCTGGGAATTAAGCTTTTGCTCAAGAGCTATCTGTGCGGCTTTCTGCTCTGCCTGTTTCTTGCTTTTGCCACTGCCTACGCCAAGATTATCATTATCCACGAAAACTGCAACAGTAAACTCCTTATCGTGATCGGGGCCTTTTTCCTCTAGTACTACATAGCGTGGTGCGCTTCTACCCTGAGCCTGTACGTATTCGAGCAAAATACTTTTAAAATTGGTGTCCTGCATCATGCTCTCGCCCATCATTATAGGCAAAAGCGTATGAATAATAAACTTTTTAGTTTCATCAAAGCCCGAGTCGAGATAGATTGCCGCGATCAGCGCCTCGACTGCATCAGCCATAATAGATTCGTTGCCACGCTGGAGCGACTGGCTGGCGCTGTAGCTCAGAAGCATGTATTCATTCAGCTTTAACCTCTGCGCACACAAAGCAAGTGATTTTTTGTTCACAAGCCATGAACGCATTTTAGTGAGTTCGCCTTCTAGCACATTCCTGTGCAAGTAAAAAAGATAATCTGCAATAATCATTCCAAGGATGGCATCTCCGAGAAACTCAAGACGCTCGTTGGAATAATAATTGGCAGAATTTAATACCTGAAGGTATGACCTGTGTGTAAGGGCCTGTTCGAAATACGCCGGATTGTCAATTTTCACTCCAAGCGCTTTTTCAAAATCATGGAGGCGCGCACCAGAGAGAACCTTCATCGGCGGGAACATATCTTCTTTTTCCGTTTGATGATGGTTCTGCTTTAGCTGCGCTATGCGTAGGATGTTGCTGTAGAGACTTTTAACGATGTCTTTCACAATTGTCGCCTGTATACACAAAAACGGTTCTTTTTAAAACCGCTCTTTAAAAGTTAAAGCCCTTTATTCAAGTCGGCTCATAATATTCGTTAGTTTTAAAATTTAACGAGGCTTTTAAAACATACGATTCCAGAAGAAAGCAAAAAGCTTTAAAACTATTGTCAATTTTAAAGCTTTTCAAAAATACAACTTTAATGGTTATACGAACCTTTTAAAACATAATGAAGCGTTATGTCCGCCAAAACCAAATGTATTGCTGACTGCAGCCTTTATCTCACGCTCAACCGGTGTATTCGGCACATAGAAAAGATCGCATTCCGGATCAGGATTCTGTAGGTTTATTGTTGGTGGCAGCATAGATCTGTTCATTGCCATAATAGTTGCAACGGCCTCAATCGCTCCTGCTGCTCCAAGAAGATGCCCTGTCATGGATTTAGTCGAACTCATAGCAAGTTTATAGGCATGCTCGCCAAATACGCTTTTTACAGCCGCAGTTTCAAACTTGTCGTTGTACGGAGTCGACGTACCGTGGGCATTGATGTAGTCAATATCTTCCGGCTGAAGCCCTGCATCTTCAATACAAAGTTTCATAGAGCGGGCTGCCCCTTCTCCACCAGGAGCAGGCATGGTGATGTGATAGGCATCATCGGTCAAGCCGATCCCAGCAAACTCCGCATAAATTGTTGCACCGCGTTTTTCCGCGTGCTCAAGCGTTTCCAACACCAGAATTCCGCCACCTTCACCCATCACGAATCCATCACGCCCTGCATCGAACGGGCGGCTAGCTGTTTCGGGTGAATCGTTGCGCGTTGAAAGCGCCTTCATAGAATTAAAGCCGCCAACGCCCATCGGCGTGATCACTGCCTCACTTCCGCCAGCCAGAATCATATCGGCATTTCCACGCTGGATTAGCATCAGAGCATCAGCCAGCGCATGTGAAGAGGTCGCACACGCTGAAACAGTCGCGTAATTCGGTCCTTTTAAACCGTATTTAATGGCTATCAGCCCTGCAGCAATATCCGAAATAAGCATCGGAACATAAAACGGCGAAATCCTGTCAGGCACACCGCCGCGCGCATAAAGGTTATTCTGTTGATGGTAATTCGTCCACATACCGCCAATACCCGAACCCGCTATAACACCGATGCGCTCGGTATTTAGCGTCGAAAAGTCGAGTTTAGCATGATCTACAGCCATTCCGGCTGCGGCCAGAGCATACTGTGCAAAAAGGTCTGTTCGCTGCACTTCCTTTTTATTGAGGAAGGGAAGCGGATCAAAATTCTTCACCTCGCACGCAAATTTCGTGTCGAAGTTTGAAGCGTCAAACTGCGTTATCGGGCCAGCACCGGATTTCCCGGCCATGAGTCCCTGCCAGTAGTCATCTATATTGTTTCCTATCGGCGTCACGGCTCCCATGCCAGTGACGACGACGCGGGGAATAGTTCTTTGAGGCATATATACGTGTAATCCTTGGTGTTGGAAAATGTAGATACATTAAAAGCTGTTTTAAAAAGATGAAT
The DNA here is from genome assembly GCA_035628175.1 of Patescibacteria group bacterium. Lineage (GTDB taxonomy): Bacteria > Bacteroidota > Ignavibacteria > Kapaibacteriales > DASPKH01 > DASPKH01. Next base: position 1,553 of record DASPKH010000156.1, on the reverse strand, counting down.
TTTAAAAACAGCTTTAAAAAAGATCTTTCAAAACCGTTGGACGGCTTAGCTTGCGCGTGATTCAAGATATTTGATCGCGTCGCCTACTGTCTGGATTTTCTCTGCATCAGCGTCTTCTATCGTAATCTCAAATACGCGCTCAAGTTCCATGATCAGCTCAACTGTGTCAAGCGAATCAGCGCCAAGGTCATTTGTAAAAGAAGCGCTTTCTGTCACTTGTGACTCTTCTACGCCAAGTTTATTGACAACGATCTCTTTTACTTTTTCTGCAACATTAGCCATGATTTTCCTCTGTTTTTTAGAAAGTGATTAAAATTTATACTGCTTTTTATAATTCAAATTTCGCGTAAATTACGTAGTTGTAAAAACTACATGTCCAGCCCGCCATCCACGTTCACTACCTGGCCGGTGATGTAATTCGCATCATCCGATGCAAAAAATGCCACGACTACTGCTAGCTCCTCAGATTTCGCCGGACGTTTTAAAGGAATAATGTTTAAAAATGCTTGGCGCTGGTCCTCTGAAAGCTTATCTGTCATTTCAGTTTCAACATATCCCGGAGCAATGCAATTTACTAAAATATTCCGAGATGAAAGCTCTTTTGCAAGACTTTTTGTTAACCCAACGAGTCCTGCTTTTGACGAGGAATAATTCACTTGACCGGCATTTCCCGCTAAACCAACGACTGAACCGATGTTAATGATCTTTCCGCGCCGCTGTGACATCATTGTGCGGCAAACGGCTTTAGCACACAAGAACGCTCCTTTTAAATTGGTGTTGAGAACAGCGTCCCAGTCTTCAGTAGACATGCGCATCAATAAGTTATCACGCGTAATCCCTGCGTTATTGATCAGCACATCCACTCGTCCTGCTTCCTGTAAAACCTGCTCGACCATTTCTTTCACTGACTGTTCATCGGCAACATCTGCTTTGATAAAGCGGACAGCGCCACCCAGTTCGCGGTCAATTGCATCAGCACGCTGGGAATTTGAATTGTACGTTGCGAAAACTTTCGCGCCTTCCTCTGCCATGCGGCGAACAATTGCCTCGCCGATTCCGCGAGAACCGCCTGTAACAAGTATTACTTTGCCTGATAATCTGCTCATACTCTTTTAAAAACTCACTATTCGGTAGCAGCAGAGAAAACTCCGTGCATTAAAAAAATTTATTCGCCTTCAACCGTATTTGATTCAATAAAAAATCTTTCAAGGTCTTCTGCCGTATCAAATCCCCCAATACCAACATCTTTTAAAGTTCTTTTTAAAAGTCCCTGCAAGACTTTTCCCGGCCCAATCTCATAAAATTTCATAATTCCAGCCGCCTGTAGTGCGGTCATCGTCTGCGTCCAGCGAACCGGCGAAACAAGCTGCTGAATAAGTGCCTCTTTTAAATCTTCAGCTTTACGCAGCGGCATGCCTGAAACATTCACATATACGTCAGCCTGCGCATCTTCAAAATCTGTCTTATGAATTGCAGCTGCAAGTTCTTCCTTCGCGCTTTGCATCAGCGGTGAGTGAAACGCTCCGCTCACAGGAAGCTCCGTCACCATGCGC
>DASPKH010000155.1:0-2263 GCA_035628175.1 Patescibacteria group bacterium | reverse complement strand
AAGAGCATATTGTCAGCCAGCACAAGATGAAGCATCATGAAAACAAAGAGGTTCAGATAGGCAAAAAACCTGTAGAAACTCTTGTCACCGTGCATGTAGCCAATGGAGTAAAGATGAATAAGCGAGCCAATCCCGGTGATAATCATGGTAAAAAGGATTGAAAGCTGATCCACCTGGTATGCCCAGTTTACCGAGAAATTCCCGGCAGCCATCCAGTTAAAAACCGTTACAACCGATGCCCTGTCTTCTGCTGGACGCCCAAGCATTCCAAAGTAAATGCTGAGTGCGATCAGAAAAGCGCCACCGACAGCCGCTGTGCCGATAAAGCCGATCAGCTTTTCATTCTTTATCTTTTTGCCGAAAAGTCCGTTGATCAGAAAGCCGATAAGCGGCAACAATGTAACAAAAACGATAGATTTAGCCATAATCCGAAATTCTTTTAAAAAGATGGAGTTTTAAATCAAGTTTTAAAATCTATGAGAATCTGGTGCTTTTAAAAAGGAAGTCTTTTAAATATTCTGGAATGCTTCAAATTCCATTTTTTCAATCGGTAATTCAATGTTTTGGAAGCGGATCTTCATTGTCTCGTCCACGATCATCATGGCATTGCGCTCAACTTTCATCCAGTCGCTGCGGCGAAGTGTAAACGGCTCCGAGGCAATCACTATTGCCGTTGGCTTCCCAAAACTTGGTTCCATAAAGCATTGAACTTCATCGCATACATACTGCTTGCCGTACATATAATATAGTGATGCCGGCTGCACGCTTGGGTTTGTCGTGTAGCGCGTAGCGATGATGCTTGTGCCGTTAGTGACTACAAGGTTCAGGTACGAATGCATACGCACATCGGATTCCATAAGCAGATCGTTCAGGTGGTTCAGCATTTTGTTCATTGCCGATACCATCTCCTCGCTCGTCACGATACCGTGCGGATCTTTTATATAATTCAGGAAAAGCCCGAATAAATGCTCAGAATCTGTCGATCCATGTACAGCATCATAGGCTGAATCGCTCAGTTGGCGCAGTAGCTTGCGGCGGATATTTTTAAAACCACCGACCATACCATTGTGCATAAACATTAACTTTCCATGCGAGAAAGGATGTGAATTCACTTCTTCCACAAGCATCCCTGGAGAGGCTGCGCGAATATGGCCAAAGATCAGCGGTGAAACGATCTTTTTAGCGATATTTTTGAGGTTCATGTCACTCCACGCAGGTTTGATGCCACGGAAGATACACGGCTCATTGTCTATCTCAGGCGCATACCAGCCAAGCCCGAACCCGTCACCGTTGACCGTGACGGACATTTCGTGTGCGTTCATGGTCTGGGCGATAATAATCGAATTTTTGGGCTTGTACAGCAGGTCGTCCGCCAATACCGGCGCGCCGATGTATGCTACAAATCTACACATGTTTTTGAACCTTCACTAAAGAATAGCTGTAAAATTACGAAACAACGGCGGCTTTGCCAACAAAAATCAAATTTTTTAAAAACCAAATGAAATTTAAAGGAGTTACAGGATGTTTTAAAGAGGCGGGTTTTACCCTTTCTTTAAAAATATCTTTTGAAAAGATTTTGTCGTTACATTTGTAATTCTGTTAATTTTTTGCGTCATCTTTTAAATACTCAATCTGACAATCTCTTTAAAACAATAACCATTCAAAACTTATAACTTTAAAAAATCATGCCATTTATCCGTTCAATTTCAGGCGTTCGTGCTACCCTTGGCGACTCACTGACGCCGCAAAAAATCGCTGAATATTGTGCAGCTTTTTCAAATACTTTGCCTGAAGGCGCGATTGTCGTTGGGCGCGATGGCCGTCCTTCTGGAACATGGGTGGAGCATGTGGTTGCCGGTGCGCTTGCTTCCTGCGGGCGCGAGGTGCGCATCCTCGGTATGGTGCCAACGCCGACCGTGCAGCTTTTGACGGAGCATTCAGACGCTGCGGGCGGAATTGCCATCACGGCTTCGCATAATCCCGCACAGTGGAATGGTTTAAAATTTATCAATGGCGATGGAATATTTTTAAACGCTGAGGAAAATCAGCGAATGTGGGATGTGATCGACGGAGCCAATTTTACGTTTCTAAACAAGCAGCACCGCGCTGTGATTCATCAAATTGATGATGCAGCCGACCGCCACATCCAGTCAATTCTCTCACTCCCTATTTTTAAAGATGAGCTTTTAAAAAAGGTGAAAAACCGCCGTTTAAAAGCCGTTGTTGACGCAGTGAACGCATCAGGTTCATTCATTGTACCAAA
>DASPKH010000154.1:0-2421 GCA_035628175.1 Patescibacteria group bacterium | reverse complement strand
AACGTTGTCATTCTGAGCGGAGCGAAGAATCTACAGTGGAAGGTTCTTCTGACGCGTCCGTTCGACGTTGATTCTTCGCTACGTTCAGAATGACAGGCGCAAATGTTCGACGTGTGGATTCCCGCCGGCGGGGGAATGACAGTTTTTAAAAAGTGTTTTTAAAAGATTCTTTTCAAAAACGGGTGCTATTGACGGCAAGGGTGGCCGCCCACTGTTGGTGGAATGTGGCAGTGAGGGAAACATAAATTTGTAACTGGTGACTTGTAATTGGTGACTGGTGAAATTCTTTTTAAAAATGTTTTTAAAAGGACTAAAGGGCGGGAAATTACGTATAGATTTGGGTGAAATTTTGACTATTACAATTGCTTACTTTTTAAAAAATGATACACGAAACGATTCATACGCTGGGTGATTTGAGGAAGTCCGGCTACGGGCTGGAGTCTATTAAGGATGAGATGCGGCGGAATGTGATTGCGAAGCTGCGGCGGCGCGAGGTGCTTTTTCCGGGGATTGTGGGGTTTGAGGAGACGGTGATTCCGCAGATTGTGAATGCGGTGCTGGCGCGGCATGATATTTTGCTGCTGGGGCTGCGCGGGCAGGCGAAAACGCGGATTGCGCGGATGCTCGTTAATTTGCTGGATGAGTATGTGCCGATTGTAAAGGATTCGGAGATTAATGACCATCCGCTGGCGCCGGTGTCGCAGCACGCGGTGGAAATGGTGCGCGAGTTTGGCGATTTGACGCCGATTGAGTGGATTCACCGTTCGGAGCGCTATGGCGAGAAGCTGGCGACGCCGGATGTGACGGTGGCGGATTTGATTGGCGATATTGACCCGATTAAGGCGGCGACGAAACGGCTTCATTACTCGCATGAGGGCGCGATTCACTTTGGGATTATTCCGCGGACGAATCGCGGGATTTTTGTGATTAACGAGTTGCCGGATTTGCAACCGCGGATACAGGTGGGGCTTTTTAATATTTTGCAGGAGCGCGATATCCAGATTCGGGGTTTTAATGTTCGGATGGCGCTGGATGTGCTGATGGTTTTTACGGCGAACCCGGAGGATTATACGAATCGCGGAAGTATTATCACGCCGCTGAAAGACAGGATTGAAGCGCAGATTTTAACGCATTATCCGAAGTCACTGGACGACGCGATGACGATAACGGAACAGGAAGCGTGGAGCCAGCGCGATGAAAATTCGCAGGTTATAATGCCTCGATATTTTAAAGAAATTGTTGAAAATATCGCGTTTTTGGCGCGGACGAGCGAGTTTGTTGACCAGAGTTCGGGCGTGTCGGCGAGGCTCACGATTGCCACGATGGAAGCGATGATTTCCAATGCGGAACGGCGCGCAATCCTGACGGATGAAAACGTGATTTTGCCGCGCATTATTGATTTGGCGCAGGCGGTGACGGGCATTACGGGGAAAATCGAACTTGTGTTTGAGGGTGAACAGGAAGGGCCTTTAAAAGTCTCAAAAGCATTGGTTGGAAAAGCTGTTCGTGAGGTTTTTAAAAAGTATTTTCCAGACCCGCTTTTAAAAGCAAAACGCCGCCAAGGCGAGCCACAGCCGAAAAGCGATTATGACGAAGTTCTGCAGTGGTTTGAAAAAGGTAATACGATTACGCTTTCCGACACGATGCACGTGGACGAGTTTTTAAAAGAATTGCAGCGTGTGCCGGGTTTGCAGCAATTAGCCCAAAAGCACATGAAGCTTGATGGCGCAAATGCAGGAGAGCTTGCCAGCGCGATGGAATTTGTGGTGGACGGCTTGCATCAGAACTCGAAAATTGCAAAGGATGATTCTACGCCGGCTGTGACGTATAAGGACATGGTTGGGTCGATTTTTACAAGGCCGGGGAAAAGTGCGTTTGAGGATGAGGACGATGATGAGGGTGGGTTTTATCGGTAGATTTGAGTTTTAAAATGTAAAGCCCTTAAAAGATTTGTTTTTAAGGGCTTTTTTTCTGGCGCAATCATTACAAGAGATCTTGAAGAATAGTTTTTCTCTCAGTTATCGCATCACTACCAATTGCCGGACAATACTTCCTTCCGTAGTTATAACAACATAGGAATACACTCCGGGCGCAAGATATGACAATTCCACGGGAAGAGAATAGATGCCCGGCTCTACTAGACCTTTAAAAAGTTTAGCTACTACGTGCCCGGCAACGTCAACCAACTGCACGCTGATCTCCTGCGGCTGCGAAACCGCATAATGTATATTGGTAAAATAATTTGCCGGATTCGGGTAGTTGCCAACGAGGATAAGGCTTTTTACTAGATTTTCCTGGCGGCTTATACCGGACGGAACTTCTCCCGGTGGATCAAGCGGTGCGGCTGTAGGCATATAAGCTTTCGGCTCGCGTGCGTTTGCACCGATCTGTAGGCGATTTTCACCGCTCAGCATAAAGGCT
>DASPKH010000153.1:0-12070 GCA_035628175.1 Patescibacteria group bacterium | reverse complement strand
TATATTTACTCCTACCTTTAGTTTTAAAAAATTTGAAGTAGATATAATTGACGTGAAGTCTGGTATAAAACCCGACTCTATCGTTGTGGCTTTTTATAATAAGGCGACTACAGACACAACATTTATGGATCCCACCAGTGTCTTCTTAATTGATAATCTCTCGCTTACGCCTGCATCTAGCATCGGAGAACCGGAGCTTAAAAGCAACTATATTCCCATATATCCGAACCCGGCGCAGACCACCGTCAGTATCCCGCTGGAAACCATGCTTTCGGCACATAATGTGCGTACCGAGGTGTTTACTGCAGCAGGAAGCACAGTGGAAGGCGTTAAAGCAGAGTTCAGCGAAAAAGACAATCTTGTAAAAATTTATGATCTGCACACGCTGCCTCTCGGCATGTATTTTGTAAAAATATCCGACGACAAAACAGCCGTCCATCGCACCTTCAGCATTACCCGCTAAAAAATTACAAAAGCCCTTGTCGTTTAAACAACAAGGGCTTCTTTCATTTTAAAAACCAGCTTTTTAAAAACTAACCTTTCGCCGTACGCTCTTCCGTCATTTTGCGCATCAGCTCACGGTTCGCAAGGCGCTGCTCGCGGCGGAGGGCCGCCTCTTCGTAGCGGCGCTTTTCATCGTCAGTCTGTGGATCTACAGGCGGCACAGGAAGCGGTTTACCGTACTGGTCAATTGCTACAAAGGTGAGGTATGCCGTGGACGTATGAGCTTCGGTAGCATTCAGTGGATCCTCGCGGTGCACACGAACGCCAATCTCCATCGAGCTTTTAAAAGAGCGGTTAATAGACGCGACGAGATTTACTACATGGCCGAGCTTTATCGGCTGGAAAAAGTTGATCTCGTCCACCGATGCTGTTACGCACACCCGGCCCGAATGCTTCATGGCTACCAGCGCTGCAGCAATATCTACCCAGTGCATCAGCTTGCCGCCGAGGAGATTGCCCAGCTGGTTTGTGTCATTGGGCAGGACGAGGTGCGTCATGTGAACAATTGATTCGGACGGTGTTTTCGGTGCGTACACGGACATAGGGTTTTCAGGTTGTGAGGTGAAAGAAACTGCCTTTCTTTTTGCCATTTCGCTTGTGATTCGTGATTCGTAAATCTTTTTTAATACTTTTAAAAAGCAATCTGAGGAGATTATACAGCAAATTGTACAATTCTTTTTAAAAGAGAAGCCGACAGGTGTCAGTAAAATCAACAGATTTTAAAATAGCTGGGGAATCGCTGACATACAAGATTCACCGCCGCGGCAACTGTGCCGCCAGCTCATCCATCCTGCCCCGGAATTTTCCTTGCGGGAAATTCTTAACGTACAAATCTACCGTTCTGCGCGCCTCTTCCGTATTGCGGAGTTGTGATAGAGCCTCGGCCTTTCCGGCAATGGCCTGTTCGTAAAAATCCGTATCGGAATAATCGTTGATCACAGCATCAAAGTAGATTACCGCTGATTTCGGGCTTTCCAGCTTCAGGTAAAGCTCCGCCGTCGAAAATTCACGTTGTGCAAGCTTGTTGCGAAGTTCGCGGATTTTAGCTGTGGACTCATTGGCAAGTGAATCGCCCGCGTATAGCATCTGGTAATCAGCAAAAGACTGGATAGCCCGCCGCGTATATTCCTGATCGCGGTCGTACGTTGGCGAAAGCTGGTAATAGCTCAGCGCTGTTTTAAAAAGCGCCTCGCGGTAATATTCGCTATTGGGGTAGCTGCGGCGAAGCTGCGTGTAGGCAAAAGCCGCCAGCACATATTCTTCTCTTTTAAAATTGATCTCGGCAAGGTAATATTGCGCGTCGTCGGCAAACTGGCTGGCAGGATACTGGAGCTTTACCACGTCGAACAGGCGCTGGGCTTCCAGGTAATCCTCATCGGCATATGCTGATTTGGCAAGATTGAAAATATTTTCTGGACCGCCGGTCTCAGGCGTGGATGTCGATGCACAGCCCGCCAGGAGCCACGAGACAGCAAAAATCGAAAGGAGAATTCTTATAAATACTGAAGGCATAAAAAGCGATGTGGAAAGAATCTTGATAAAAAGTTTTTAAAAGAAACGCAAATCTACGCATATTCGCGTTTTCAAAAGCGGAAAAATTAACCGCGCTCACCATAAACACGTTTCTTTTTAAAACGATACAGAAATCATGCGCGAAGAATTTTTCCTTGTTTTCGATATTGAAACAGTTGCGCTGCCATTTGACGGATTTGACAAGGGGCAGCAGGAATATCTCACACGCGGAGCACAGACCGAGGAGGAGCGCGAAAAAAAAATAGGTGAAATGGCACTTTCGCCGCTCACATCGCGCGTGTGCTGCATCGGGCTACAATTCATGAAGCACGATGGCGAAAAATTCACGATGGTAAAGCGCTCAGCCTTCGCGCTGGATGATACAATGGGCGATGAGGATGACGTTGAGCCGGAAATCCTTGCCGATGGCTCTGAAATGTGCCGCTTTTCTGAAAAAAAGATCCTTGAAAAATTCTGGAAGATTTTTACGGGCAAATATTCACGAGTGTGCCTGATTTCCTTCAATGGCCGGGGGTTTGATGCGCCATTCCTTATGTTGCGCTCGGCGCTGCACCACATCCGCCCCACGCGCAACCTGATGGACGGCACAAAGTTCAACTACAAAGACCATACTGACCTGCTCGACGAATTGTGTTTCTACATGCCGCAGCAGTCAGGTGCCACCCGTCGCTACAACTTCGACTTTTTTGCAAAAGCATTCGGCATTGTTTCACCAAAAGCTGCGGGCGTTGATGGCTCTAAGGTCGGTGAGCTTTTTAAAAGCGGACAACTGCGTGAAATCTCGGAATATTGCCTGCGCGACGTAGCCGCCACGTGGGAATTATATGAAATGTGGTACACATATTTGCGGTTTGAGAAGGTCAGCTATTTTTAAAAGTACTAGTTTTACAAGACAGTGAATAAAGAAGGTATAAAGCATGATATACATTCTTAAAAACTGAAATTCCTTTAAAAACTACATTATTCCATCTGCGCCAAAACTATCCTCCTCTTTAAAACTTTCTGTCTCCTGCCTGGACAGTTCGGCAGCTTCCTGCTTGGCCTTACGCTGTTCATACCAGTATTTGGCAATTTCAGCCGAAAGCAAGATAATGAGTGAGGAATAATATATCCAGATCGCCGATGATGCCACCACGGCATATGTTCCGTAAAAGCGGCCCATATTGGAAACAGAATTCAGGTACCACGCAAAAAGAAAGCGCGCACCTTCCCACAGCAGCACGCAGAGAAGTGTGCTCATCAGGCGTATCGGCCGCTCAATCCTGATATTCGGCACAAATCTGTAAAGAAAATAGAACATCAGTGCTGAAGTCACTAGCGAGAAAGCAGTAACAGTAGCATTTGTCAGCAGAGCTTCGATTGTTTCCGAAAAGAAATGTCCGCCAAGTGAGCGGAAAAGATTGAGAAGCGGGGGCAGAAGCGCTGAAGCAAAAACCAGCACTGACATTACAATCGTCAGCCCGATGTCTTTTAAACGGTAAAAAAGGAAAAAATGTGGCGATGGAATATGAAAAATAGCATTTAAACCCGAACGCAGCGAACTAAAAAGTGCACTGGCAATCCACAAAAGTATCACCAAACCAATTAATCCCGCTGTAGAACTCGTTGCGCCAATGCTGTGCACTTCCTTCATTGCTTCCCAAATAAATTTAGATGTTTCTTTACTTGGGGGGAGGGCATCCTGGAGAGATTGACCAACTATAAGTGTGAGTTCCTCAGGATTGATAAACAACCCGACGATAAACACAGCCACAAGGATCAGTGGAATAATACACAGAATAATATTAAAGGCAATGCCTGCCGAAAGCAGATAAATATGATGGCGCTCCGTCCGGTTTATCACTTCTTCAATCGCCGTCCAGATCGTTTTTTGCTTCGGGTAGCGTTCGCGCAGCAGTGTAAACGGATCGTCGATGATCGCCTGATATGTTTTTTTTTTCTGCTCCAAAACAGGTAATATTATCTTTTAAAAGGAAATATTCACAAATTTGCCTTCATGGCACTTTTTAAAAATACAACGATTTTTCAAAATAGCGGTTTTAAAACAACAAAATCTATCGCCGCACTGTTTTCTGTAGACATTATTGCGCTTATTGCAGGAATACTTTTCAGCATAGTTACAGCTCGTATTTTAGGCGAATCCGCCCTTGGTGCCTTTTCATTTTCAATGGCAGTAGCTATTCTCACGCGTATTGTAGCTGAAGCAGGATATGATATTACTATTCCCCGCACTATCAGTATTCAGCCCGGAGAAAGCATTTCTCTCTTTATAACAGCACAGGTTTTAAAAAATTCGCTCTGGCTGGTCATCGCTCCCGTTAGTTTTATCATAACAGCTATTACACAGGATCTGCAAACGATTTCCTGTACAGGTTTGATGCTGATTTGGGTTGTTGCAAAATTATATAATTCTACATGCCTTGCGCTTTTTCGTGGAATAGGCCATTTGCTTCGCGGCGCCAAGATCGAGAGTTGTGCTAGTGGCATTACTTATTTTTTTGCGACAGCGGCAATTCTTTTTTTTAAAAATCTTTCACTGGCAGTCGCTGTTATTACATTAGGAGAATTCCTGCGAATGACATGGTTCAAAAAAGCGCTGTCAGGAATTTTAAGAAATATCCTGCCGGAGAATTCCCCTTGTTTTCCTTCATACTTTTCCATGTGGAATATCCGCACAGCTTTTAAAAGTAACCTTAGGGAGCAATTTCGCCTTGGCGCTATCAATATAATGTCGACAGCGCAGTCCCGCATGGGAACTTTCATGCTAGGATTTGTCGGTACGAGCGCATCGGTCGGCGAATACAGCGCAGCAATGCGTGCACTCATGGCAATGCGGATCCTGCCAGGCTCTGTAATGAATGTACTGTTGCCGGAATTCTCCCGCCTTGGTTTTAAAAGAGAACTTTCCCTGAAAATGCTTTTAAAAAATTGTTCTGTAGCTGCCGCGGTGGGAATTGCCATCAGCTTTGCCCTGATGCTTACCGCTCCATGGCTGATAAAATGGACATTTGGCTTTGAAAATGCTGTGATTATTTTACAGATTTTGGCGTGGACGTTTGTGTTCGTTTTAAATAATCATATTTTTGAAGCATATCTGCTGTCTATTCGTTGTGAGCGGCAGGTTGGTCTTGCGCTTTTAGCCTCAACGCTCCTTATTGCTGCTGGGATTGCACTTTGTTTCCCACAGTACAGAACGGTTTCGGCAGCGTGGGCAACCCTTGGTGGGGAAATCCTACTGTCAGTGTATTATCTGGTAATAATTCTTTTAAAGCGAAAAAACTGAAAATCTTTAAAAAATATAGTGCCCCAAAATCTTTTAAAAAATATTTTTGAAAACGCATTCGGGATAATCTGCGCTGCCTGGATTTTTTCCGGCTGCGCCAATATGCTTCCGCCACCGGGCGGCCCGAAAGACGTTGCGCCGCCCACAATCTCCACCACAAGTGTGCAAAGCGGAACAACAGATTTCCGTGGGAATTCCATCACACTGGAATTCAGCGAATGGGTGAATCAGGGCAGCGTGCTGGAAAATATTTTTCTCTCGCCGCCCAAAGATATGGAATTCGACTGGAGTGGCCGCGAACTTGAAGTGACTTTTAAAGAGCCACTTGACCCGAATACAACGTATGCGCTCACTATTGGTGCAGGCTACGCCGACCTCACGGGCAATAAACCAACGGAATCCCACACGATCATTTTTTCCACAGGCAGCCAGCTTGATTCCGGCATTATCCGTGGAACTCTTACGACAACAAACCCTGCAGGCTGGTATATTTTTGCCTATCAGCTTGATGGAATCGATGCCGACACACTCAATCCTGCTATCACAAAACCAAAGTACCGCACGCAGGTCGGCACCAGTGGCACGTTTGAAATCCGCGCGCTTCCGGCCGGGCGATATAGGGTTCTGGCAATCAAAGATGAATTTAACAACGGGGTGTATGACGAAAGCCAGGACGCATTTGGCACGTTTTTAAAAGATGTGACAATTGCCGAAGGCACTGTAAGCGAACCCGTGAATATCCGAGCTGGAGCTGCGCTCGACCGCAATCCACCGGATATTCTTGATGCGGAGGCATTAAATCGCCGAACGATTCGCGTTACTTTCTCCGAAAATCTTGATACAGCGTCAGTTATCTCTGCGAATTTTGTGGTGACTGATTCGTCTGGTGTGGTGCAAAATCCTGTTCACGCCGTGCAATTCGGTTTGCAAAATCCTCGCTTTGTGGAAATTTTCACTGCTAATTCGCTCACTGAAAATACACGCTGGCGGGTCGCAATGAGCAATATCCGTGATGCCTTTCAAAATCAAATTCCCGATACAGCACGCCGAGAACGCTTTTTCTTGGGTTCCACCGAACCTGATACAGCTGCACTACGGATTGCTGCGGCAACGATCGCTGACAGCACCATTGGCCATGATCTGAATGCGCAATTTGATATCACATTTACAAAACCAATAAACCGAGCAGCTTTTGAAAACGGTGCAACACTCACGCGTACATTTACCAACCAGCCTGTAGGGGTAAATTTCACATGGCGCGCCGATAATGTTGTGCGCGTTATTCCTCAGAGCAGACTTGACGGCGATGCCTGGTATGAATTTCGCGCACCGCTGCAAAACGTTCGGGATGTGCAGGGAAATCCCGCTCAGGATACAACGCTCAGGCTGCGCTTTCAAACAGTAGATATCCGAACATATGGTGGGGTGAAGGGTACGCTCGTGGATTCGCTTTCGACCGGCGGACAGTATGTTATTACACTGACAGGACAGGGGAAGAGATTCCAGAAAACCATTGTTTTAAAAAGTCCAGGCATGTGGGAATTCTCCGAGGTACCTCCTGGAAGTTATAAAATTGAGGCATTTGAAGATAAGGATAGCGACCTGAAATATTCATATGGTTCTGTACGGCCATTTCACTTTGCGGAGCGTTTTGCTACATATTCTGGCGATATTTCAGTGAAGGCGCGCTGGACAGTGGAAAACGTGCGAATTATCTTTTAAAAAAGCTTTTAAAATGAATATCTGCATAGATAGCAATATCCCGTTTTTGCCAAAGCTTTTAAAAGATTGCGGTGAAATTTATACATTTGATGGCCGCGAGCTGACGAACGGATTTTTAAAAGAAACGGCCTGTAATGCCCTTTTTATCCGTTCTACAGTAAAAGCAAATGCAGAGCTCTTAAAGAACACACAGGTGAAATTCATCGCAACCGCAACAGCAGGAACGGATCATGTGGACGAAGAATTTTTAAAAAGAGCAGGAATTGTTTTTAAAAGCGCCGGCGGCTCCAATGCAAATGCTGTTGCAGAATATGCTATTTTTGCAGTCTTGCTGTGGGCGGATTGTTTAAAAACTTCTTTAAAGGAGAAATCAATTGGCATTATTGGCTACGGCAATATAGGGCGGCGTATGGCCTATTATGCTAAGAAACTTCATCTAAAAGTTCTGGTAAATGATCCGCCACTACAGCTTTTAAAAAGCGAGCTCCCAGATTATGTAGAATATTGTGGGTTGACTGATCTTTTAAAAAATTCGGATATTATTACAAATCACGTCCCGCTTCAAAAAATAGGAAATTTCAGGACAGAAAATCTTTTAAAAAAGCAGGAATTAGAGCTTTTAAAGGGGCATTCTCTTCTGGTCCATGCTTCTCGCGGTGGGGTTATTGAGCAGAATGCGCTAGAAAAAATTCTTTTAGAAAAGGAGATCTTTGCCGCGATTGACGTGTGGGAAAACGAGCCTAATGTGGTTTTTAAAAATGTAGAAAACCTGCTTTTGGCCACACCACACATCGCCGGTCACACGTGGAATGCAAAGCTGAATGGTACAAAAATGGTGGCTGACGCTTTTAAAAGCTGGAGCGGACTGACATCGGATAGTGAGTTTTTGCAAGCGGAACATGAGCCGAAGGAAATAGATCTTTCGGATGAAAAAGTGCTTTTAAAGACTCTTGACGGAAAGCGGAAATTAAAGCAGGATACAGAAGTTTTTAAAAACCTACTGCAAAGCGAAAATGCAGCAGCGCAATTTGATGAAATGCGGAAACTCTATCCGCAGCGGTTTGAAAGCATCACTTCACCCTTTGACAATTTTTAAAACATATATATGGCAATTCGCATAGAATCAGAACATCTCAATGGTATAAAAGTCATTGTGCCGGACGTTTTTAAAGACGAGCGCGGCTTTTTTATGGAGTCCTTCCGTGCCGATTATTTCAAAGATGCAGGAATTCCTACAGAATTTTTACAGGAGAATCATTCAGGTTCAGTTCAGGGAGTTGTTCGTGGTCTGCACTTCCAGTATCACGAGCCGATGGGCAAGCTGATACGTGCCACTGTAGGGACAGTTACTTTGATAGAAGTAGATATCCGCAAGAATTCACCAACGCTTGGTGAGTGGGTCAGCATTGAAATTTCTGCCGAAAACCGGCGTCAGGTGTGGATTCCTCCGGGTTTTGCTAATGGGTTTTGCGTACTGAGTAATTACGCAGAAATACAGTATAAGTGTACGGCAATTTACAATCCGAAAGGTGAAACTGGTATACGCTGGAACGATCCAAGCTTAAAAATAAAATGGCCGGTGGACAACCCCATTCTGTCGGCAAAAGATCAAAGTGCTCAAATGCTGGAGGAATGGCTATTGAAGCCGGAAGCTGAAGCATTTAGACTGTAATCCTTTTTTACGATAGTAAGCACATTTTGAAATGTAATAATAATTGAGTAATTTTGTTACTCGCTAATTACCTTTTGAAATCCTGTGCTCGATTCCCTAATTACATCCAAGACGCGGATAAAACTGCTTTTAAAATTCTTTTCTAATACAGAAACGAAAGGATATTTGCGTGGGCTTGCCGATGAATTCGGTGAATCAACAAATGCTGTTCGCGTAGAGCTCAATCGACTTACGCAAGCGGGACTTTTAAAAATGGAGAGCGATGGCCGCACCAAGCTATATCGAGCTAATTACCAGCATTCCCTCTTTCCAGAACTCAATAGCGTAGTAAAAAAATATCTTGGTATTGACAA
Source organism: Patescibacteria group bacterium (assembly GCA_035628175.1). Classification (GTDB taxonomy): domain Bacteria; phylum Bacteroidota; class Ignavibacteria; order Kapaibacteriales; family DASPKH01; genus DASPKH01. Next base: position 3,003 of record DASPKH010000153.1, on the reverse strand, counting down.
GCTCATCGAAACAATTATTTTGCAGCTTGGCAATATTGAATTTGCTCTTATTACTGGTGATTACGCTAAAGGGATTGATTCGGGAATAATCGATCTTGTCATTGTGGGTGAGATCGATCATGCATTTTTTCAGAATCTGGTATCAAAGGCAGAAGGAATTATCAAACGCAAGATTCGGCCATTAATCCTGAATTCAACAGAGCTTAAGAGCCTTCAAAAACAGCTGGATATTGAAAAATCCCTAATTCTCTGGGCAAACGGCCGCGAATACGTTCAGTCTGTATATTAGTTTTTAAAACCTTTGTTAAAACTTCAGATAAGGCAGTATAGCATGGCGGGCTCTCAGAAGGAATTGCGATGGTTTGCCGTGTACGTGACACCAAAAAGCGAAAAGAAAGTTGCAGAACGTCTTTTAAGACAGGGAATTGAATACTATCTGCCGTTGCGCCGCTCCTTAAAACAGTGGAGCGATCGTAAGAAATGGGTAGAGGAGCCTTTGGTGCATGGGTATGTTTTTGTAAAAATTGACATTTCGGACAGACTTCGGGTACTTGAAACTGATGGTGTTTTGCAGTTCGTACGGTTTGATCGGCAGGATGTGGTGATACCGGAGTGGCAGATCGAGGGAATGCGACAGTTCCTCAACTCAGGTATGAATATTGAAGTTTCCGATGAGCTGTATCCCGGTGAGGAAGTTGAGATTAGTGAAGGCGCTTTACAGGGACTTCGTGGCGAAATTATTTCCTATAAAGGAAAAAAGTCATTCTCCATACGCCTTGAGTATTTTGGCAAAACGCTGATTGCTTCAGTGCCAATGAAAACAGTTCATCGGGTTCAGATATAGTATCTGCACTGTTTTTTTAGATATTTCAGCATATACAGTTTTAAAATAATTTAGAACGTAACTGTGACTGACGTGGCGGAGCTATAGCAACTTGGAAAATCATGAAATGCTACTTACTGGTGGCAGTGGCCGGCTTGGAATAGAGCTTCAGCAGCTTTTAAAAGGTATAATTGCACCCTCGAGCAGCGAACTGGACGTTACAAAGCCAGAGAGCATTGAAGTCTCCTTTAAGAAATACTCCCCAAAGCTAGTTGTTCACGCAGCAGCATACACAAATGTTTTAAAAGCCGAAACGGACCATGCAGCCTGCTGGCAGATAAATGTAGAAGGGACCAAAAATATTGTCCGCGCAGCTTTGCAAAATGATATTGCCGTCATTCATATTTCAACGGATTATGTTTTTTGGGGTGATTCGGGTAATTATATTGAAAGTGATGTGCCAGGCCCTGTGAGAAATTATTATTCACTCACGAAGCTTATTGCTGAGCAAACTGTATCCATGCTGGAAGAATATCTTATTATCCGCACAAGTTTTCGCCCACGTGAATGGCAATATCCTCTGGCATTTCAGGATGTTTTTACAAGCCAGGATTATGTAGATGTGATCGCGCCTGATGTTGCTCTTGCAATCTCTTCCTTTGCAGATATTGGCTCGGGAATCATACATATAGGCACTGAACGTAAAAGCGTATATGAATTGGCTTCACGCAGGAAACCTGATGTGAAAGCAGCTTTAAAAAGTGAAGCAAAGGTAGAACTACCTAATGATATTTCGCTGAACTGCGAAAAATGGAATACTTTCAAAAAAAAACTCGCAAAGAATCGATAATATGTTCTGGTTCAAGTAAAATAAAGCTTTAAAAAGAGCCATAACCTTATAGTAGCAATGGTTAGCACGTCTTTGTCATCAAAAATTTCAGCAGCTAAATTTCAAGAAATAATCAGGTGTTTTGCATTGGAAGCGAGATGACCCGGAATCAGCCATGTACTAGTAAACTGTATTTGGTACAGGTTCTGATCATCAAAAAAATGTAATAAGTAAGCACCCCTTCCGAAGATGAATTCTACTTTGCCACTCATTACCAAAAATGAAAATCCGAATGAGGAGCTGACTGCAAAATAATTGTTTTCGGCATCATCAGGCATTACGGAAGTGTCCACACAGAAATAATGCCTGACTACTTAAAGGCAAGCACACAAGATATCATCCGTGACTTGATTAAGTTGTCCCTTCAGATTCCCACAGCGTGGATAAGCGCCTTATTGATGTGGGATTAAAGAGTATTTCCGAATTAATCATCTGACAATTAGTTGCTGATAAAAGTTTCTCGGCATAAAGCCTAAAATCCTCTGTCTTCCTTTAAAAGAATGTGGATTCCGCATCAATAATAGGCATAGTAATCTCTATAAATCTTACTAATTTGATTCGTAAAAATTCTCTCAACTTATCTTGCCCCTATGTCTTTTAATAAGAAGATCCTGGTTACAGGTGGCGCGGGTTTTATTGGTTCTCATGTGGTGCGGCGCTTCGTAAATAGTTACCCTAGGTATGAGATTGTCAATCTCGATAAACTTACATATGCAGGAAACCTGGCAAATTTAAAGGATATTCAGCATAAGGAAAATTACCGGTTTATCAAGGGTGACATTGTTGACGCAGCATTTGTCGACCAGCTTTTTTCAAAGGAAAATTTCGATGGTGTAATTCATCTTGCTGCTGAATCGCATGTAGATCGCTCTATTAAAAGTCCGATTGATTTTGTGATGACAAATGTGGTTGGCACCGTAAACCTGCTTAATGCTGCCCGGCAAGCATGGAAAGGTGACTTCCCGGGAAAAAGGTTCTACCATGTTTCCACAGACGAAGTATACGGTTCACTAGCTGAGGAAGGAAAATTTACTGAAACCACCCCTTATGACCCGCATAGCCCTTATTCAGCTTCAAAAGCCGGCTCGGATCATTTTGTGCGGGCATATCATGATACATATGGGCTAAATACTGTTATTTCGAATTGCTCTAATAACTATGGTTCGCACCATTTCCCTGAAAAACTAATCCCACTGGCGATCAATAATATTAAAAATATGAACCCCGTTCCCGTGTATGGCACAGGTGAAAATGTGCGCGACTGGTTGTGGGTAGAGGATCACGCAAGAGC